>JAGDBK010000084.1 GCA_017959065.1 Clostridia bacterium
ACCTTGATTTTTCCGCTGAAATACAGTATTATCTACGCGGTACGAAATGGATGTTTCCACACTATCAATTATCATGGAGGAAAAAAGAATGGCAGTAAAAGTTGCAATTAACGGATTCGGCCGTATCGGACGCCTTGCGTTCAGGCAGATGTTCGAGGCCGAGGGTTACGAAATCGTTGCCATCAACGACCTTACCAAGCCGAGCATGCTTGCTCACCTTCTGAAGTATGATACCGCTCAGGGACGCTACAACGGACACACCGTGACCGCTGACGACGAAGCCTCTACGATCACTGTTGACGGAGTAACGATCAAGATATATGCCGAGAAAGACGCCGTCAATCTTCCCTGGGGCGAGATCGGAGTAGATGTCGTTCTTGAGTGCACCGGATTCTATACCACTAAGGAAAAATCCATGGCGCACATTACCGCAGGCGCAAAGAAGGTCGTTATCTCCGCTCCAGCGGACAAAGAGACGAAGACCATCGTCTACAGCGTCAACGAGAACACTCTCACTCCCGATGACAAGATCATCTCCGCCGCATCCTGCACCACCAACTGCCTTGCTCCCATGGCAAAGGCTCTCAACGACTACGCTCCCATCCTGAGCGGAATCATGACCACTGTTCACGCATATACCGGTGACCAGATGGTACTTGACGGTCCTCACAGGAAAGGCGATCTCCGCCGCGCGAGAGCAGCTGCTCAGAACATAGTTCCCAACTCCACTGGCGCTGCTAAGGCGATCGGTCTCGTTATTCCCGAACTCAACGGCAAGCTGATCGGATCCGCACAGAGAGTTCCGACCTGCACCGGTTCCACCACGATCCTCGTCGCAGGCGTAAAAGGCAAGGATATCACTGTCGAAGGCATCAACGCCGCAATGAAGGCCGCATCCTCCGAGTCCTTCGGATACAATGAGGATCTCATCGTTTCCTCCGACGTGATCGGCATCAGATACGGTTCCCTGTTCGATTCCACCCAGACGATGGTAACGAAGATAGATGACGATACCTATCAGGTTCAGGTCGTTTCCTGGTACGACAACGAGAACTCCTACACCAGCCAGATGGTCCGCACGATCAAGCACTTCGCTCAGCTCGGCTGATAACGCTTTAAATACAACATCTGCAGGCTGCTTTCCCGGTCGGGAAAGCAGCCTGTTTCATTTCCGGCAAAAGAAAAAGCCTGCAGATCTTGTCTGCAGGCAATAATGAGTCAAAAATTATTTCAGTGCTTCCTTTGCTTTTTCAGCGAGATCAGCAAACGCTTCCTTGTCGGAAACAGCTATCTCGGCAAGCATCTTTCTGTTAAGATCTATCCCGGCGAGCTTAAGCCCGTGCATAAGTGTGGAATAATTCATCCCGCAGGCTTTGGCCTGTGCGGAAATACGGGTGATCCAGAGAGAACGGAAGTCTCTCTTCTTCATCTTACGTCCGGCGAAAGCGTAATTGCCGCTCTTGAGCACGGCCTGTTTTGCCATCTTGAAGTGTTTGCTCTTTGCCCCCCAGTATCCTTTAGCGAGTTTAAGAACTTTTCTTCTTCTCTTGCGCGTTGCGAGCGCACCCTTTACTCTTGCCATTTTATGTTATTCCTCCTGTTAATTCCTGAATCGGTCAGTTTTTGCCTATGAGAGTCTTAACCGTTGGAGCCATAGATTCGCTGAGGTATGCGCCCTTGCGGAGATTCCTCTTGCGCTTGGTCGTCTTTAGTCCGAGTTTATGCCTGTGCTGAGAATGATTCATTTTTACAAGACCGCTTCCGGTAACAGAAAATCTTTTCGCAGAAGCTCTGTGAGTCTTTATTTTTCCCATTTTCAATACTCCTTTTCGTTTTTTTCTCAGTTTATAAGCTACATTCAATAAATGAATATGTACTGATTGTTTTTGCCTCAGCCATCATTCGGCCTTCTTTGCCGTGTCCGCGGCAGGCTTGCTGTTCTTTTCCGCCTTGTCCGTCTTTGACGCACCGGCTTTTACAGGCGAGAGCAGCATGGTCATAAACCGTCCCTCGAGGTTCATCCCCTTGTCAACCGTGGCATACTCCGAGCAATACTCGGCAAGCCTTCCGAGGAGTTCCCTTCCGAACTCGGTATGGCCCATCTCTCTTCCCCTGAACTTGACGATGGCCTTGACCTTGTCTCCGCGCTTCAGGAAATCGACCGCCCTGTTCGCCTTTGTCTCGAAATCATGGTTCTCTATCCTGCAGCTGAGTTGGATCTCCTTGACTTCCGTGATCTGCTGTTTCCGGCGTGATTCCTTTTCCTTCTTGTCGCGTTCGAAACGGTACTTGCCGTAATCGATGATCCTGCAGACCGGAGGAACCGCGTTCGCTGCCATAACGACCAGATCCAGTCCTGCATCATATGCCTTCTGAAGAGCAGAATCCGAACTCATTATGCCGAGCTGCTCCCCGTTTTCGCCGACCACCCTGACTTCCTTAAACTTGATCTGTTCATTGATCAAAGTGACCTGTTCATTTTTAGCGCTAATGGTATACACCTCCATAAAAAAGCAAAACGCGGAGAAACATTCTCCGCGTGAAAATCGATAGAGCTGGCGCAATACGACATATCAAACCGTCCGGCGCGATGCACACGGAGGTGAGAGCGGAGAACGCTCTTCTTCTTTTTCGTTGTAATTATACTCTTTTTCTTCGTTTTGTCAATACTTTTTTTGCCGTTTTTTGTTATCTCATGACAAATCTTCAGGTTGATTTTTCGGGCCTGTTGTCCTATAATTATTTCAGGACGATTGAGGAGACTCGAACAAATGCTTGATATTTTTCTTTACAGTGTCAACAGCGTAGTCCCGATCTTTATAGTAGTCGTTCTGGGCTGGGTTATTAAGAAGACAGGGTTCTTGGACCAGGCCTTTTTTTCGGGCGCGGACAAATTTGTCTTCAACTTTGCGCTCCCCGCGATGCTATTCATCGATTTCGCGCGCATGGATTCCATACCGGAATTCGATTTCGGGTTCGTTCTGTTCGTCTGCTGCGCCGTCGTCATAGTATTCGTGGTCCTATGTCTCACCGTTCCGCTCTTCATCAGGGACAACGCGAAAAGAGGAGCTTTCATCCAGGGTGTGTACCGTGCGAACTTTGCAATTCTGGGATCTTCGATCCTCAAGAACATGTTCGGTGACGCCGCAGTGCCCCATCTGGCGCTTATCATGCCCGCAGCGGTGATCTTCTTCAACGTCCTGGCAGTCGTGGTCCTGAGCATGTTTGCTCCCACTGATAAGAAGGAGTCCCCCGGTGTTCTCGCTAAGAACATCATCTTAAACATACTTAAGAACCCGCTCATCATCTCGCTAGTTCTAGGCGTGATCGTCATGCTGCTTCCGTTCCGGCTTCCCGAACTCGTTGTAAAGCCGGTATCTTATTTCAGCGACGCAACGCTCGCCCTTGCTCTGGTGAGTCTGGGTGCGAATATCGACCTTGAAAAGCTGAAGAAGACCCTCAGGATGTCCGTATTCGCATCATTTCTTAAAACCGTTGCCGTTCCGGCCGCCGCAGTCAGCGTTGCTGTGCTCATGGGATTCCGCGGTGTCCAGCTCGGTACTATTTTTATCGTATTCGGAAGTCCGACCGCCGTCAGCAGCTACATAATGGCAAAGAACATGGGAAGCGATTACACGCTTGCTTCCCAGATCCTTCTGCTGTCCACGCTGATGAGCCTTTTCACGCTGTTCGGCGGCATTTTCCTGATAAAATCTCTCGGCCTGATCTGACATATCTCTCAAAGGCAGAGAACTTAACGTCAACAAATCTCGAATCGGAGGTCTGCGTCAAAATTGAATTTCAAGATGCTCCATCCGGCAGACCGGATAGTTATGATCATGAGCCGTATATACAATTCCGGCATGACTACGACCTCCGGAGGAAACATTTCCGTGCGGGACGATTCCGGCACGGTCTGGATCACTCCCTCAGGCAAAGATAAGGCTTCTCTCAGACGCGAGGACATAGTCCAGATCCTTCCGGACGGCAGTGTCCGCGGCGAATTTGCTCCGTCAAGCGAATACCATTTTCATCTGTCCATATATATGTGCCGTCCCGACATCAACTCTGTGATACACGCGCACCCCGCTTCGCTGTGTTCTTTCTCAGTCCTTCACAAGGCTCCGGATACCTCGCTGATCCCGGACGCGGCAAGCATCTGCGGCGATGTCGCTGTGGCTGGATATGCAGTTCCCGGCAGCAGCGAGCTCGGAGATATCATAGCGGACAAGTTTTCCAAAGATCACAGATCCGTCATACTGTCCAATCACGGCGTGGTCGTGGGAGGGTCCGACCTTTACGAGGCGTTCAACATCCTTGAGACGCTGGATTACTGTGCAAAACTCGAGACCAATGCCAAGCGCATTTCAGGCGACATAAGAAAGATATCCGACAAGCACATAGCCCTTTACAGGCTCAGGACCTCTGACGTACTCGAGGACTACGAGCCGGACGACATGGGCACCGAGGGGCTGGAATCATCCAGAGAGATGTGCAGGCTTATAAGCAGGGCCAACTCCAGAGGACTGTTTTCATGCACCAGCGGAACATTCTCGTCAAAACTTTCCGACGGAACCGTTCTTGTAACGCCGTACGCAGTAGACAGAAAATACATATCCCCATCGGATCTGGTGCGTGTTTCGGACGGCAAAAAAGAAAAGGGCAAAAGCCCTTCCCGTTCCGTCGTTCTTCACGACATGATATACAGCTGCGATCCAGGGATCAAAAGCATCATAATCGCCCGTCCGCCGAAGATAATGGCTTTTGCCGTAACAGACGCAGATTTTCCCGCGGAGACCATGCCCGAGAGCGTTTTCCTTCTCAGACACGTGAAAAAGTATCCGTTCGGGTCTTCGTTCATGCAGCCAGGCATGCTCTCCAAGGAGATCAATTCCGAATCTCCGGTATGCATAATCGAAAACGACTGCGTGATAGTCTGCGGCAAAACTCCGCTTCAGGCATATGACAGGCTCGAAGTCCTGGAGAGCACCGCGTCCGCCATTATTGAAGCAAGGTCAATCGGCGGGGAGATCCACTCTTTCGGGAAAAACGAGATCGAACTCATAGAGAGATCGATGTCTCTCTGATCATCACTGATCGGCCTTTTCCAGTCCGGTACCGTCAGGGTTACCTTCTCCGGCGTTTTTCTCTTTTCCTTTCGCTGATCCAGCCGCAATGCTGACCGCAGTCATCGAGGCAAAGAAAAGTATCACAGGGACACCGAACCCCACTGCCGGATTGCCCGATGTAGCGATGTACATGAACACGAACGGCGAGTATATCCAGTACAGCCACTGAGGGACCGACCCGAAACCTATCGCCAGTGATACGATCAGCAGCGGGAGGAGGAAAGCGATAAGTACTGAGCTCTCGTTAAGTGCGAACAGCCAGGCAGGTCCCCTTCCTAGATTATTGAATTTCCTCGCCCTGATTATACTGTAGGTCAGAAAAGCGGCGAATGCTATCCCGCACTTTATCATCTCGACAGATGATTCCCCGATCGAAGATGCGATCCCGACGGTGTCCAGAACAAAGCCGAGCATAAAATAGAGCGCGACTATTATCGCATCGGTTATCAGCAGAATAATCATCTTGATCACAAAAAATCTTACATTTGCGTTCTTCATTCGTCATACCCTTTCTTTCACGTAACTCCGGAACATTACAGGTTCAAGTCAATTAAATTTTGATCTATATACATTATTGACGGCAAAAAGCCGGTCAAACAGGAGGCAGAAATGAGCGAGAATTTGTACGGTGATCTCAGCGTAATCGGCATGAAGGGGTGTGAGGAGTTTGTCGCGCAGGTGGACAATTATCTGCGTGACTGGAGAAGGCATGATGATGACAGCAAGTTCATCATCGAGGCGGACTGTCCCAGATTCGGGAGCGGCGAAGCAAAAGGCATAGTGCATGAATCGCTTCGCGGACACGATCTCTATATCATGTGTGACATGTTCAACTACGGCGTGACGTACAAGATGTACGGAATGACCGTACCCATGAGCCCCGACGATCATTTTCAGGATCTCAAGAGGATCATAGGAGCAGTCGCGGGAAAAGCGCGCCGGATATCCGTTATCATGCCGATGCTGTATGAAGGCCGTCAGCACAAGCGCTCCACCAGAGAATCCCTGGACTGCGCTATCGCACTGCAGGAACTTGTAGGAATGGGCGTCGAGAACATCATTACATTTGACGCACACGACTCGAGAGTCCAGAACGCGATACCGCTTGCCGGATTCGACAATGTCAGACCGACATATCAGATGATCAAGGCGCTCGTCAGAAATGTTCCCGATGTGTCCCTGAACCGTGAAAACATTATGATAGTATCTCCGGATGAAGGCGGAATGCACAGATGCATGTACTATTCATCCGTTCTGGGGCTGGATCTCGGAATGTTCTACAAACGCAGAAACTATTCGGTAATTATCGACGGAAAGAACCCGATCGAGGCACACGAATACCTGGGTAATGACGTCAAGGGAAAAGACATCATAATAGTGGACGACATGATCTCCTCCGGCGACTCCATACTTGAGATCGCCACCCAGCTCAAGGAAAAAGGAGCGAAAAGGATATTCGTTTTCGTCTCATTCGGCCTGTTCTGCAACGGATTCAAGCGTTTTGACGAAGCCTACGAGAAAGGGTACTTCGACAAGATCTTCACGACTAACCTGATCTACCGCTCGGACGAACTCAAGAGCAAGGAGTGGTATATCGAAGTCAATCTCTGCAAATACGTCGCATATATCATCGACACCCTGAATCACGACCGGACCATCAGCAATCTTCTGAACCCTGTAAAACGCATCCATTCGCTGCTTGAAAAGACCAACCGCACGTCAGAGGACAACGACTGACAGATCCGCTCTGACAGTTTTCCGGATAATCACACGGGAAGGACTTCGGTCCTTCCTCTTTTTTTGCGCGAACGGAATACCCGCCTTCGGGGACCGTCTTCCGAATCAGCCGAGAGCGGTCTATTCCAGTTTTGCGAGTATTTCGGAAAAATAATCAGGGAGCTCTGTCGTGAACCTCATTTCCTCTCCGGTCCGCGGATGCTCGAAGGACAGCTCTTTTGCATGAAGACACTGGCCGTGAAGAATACCTGCGTTTTTCTTCTCGAAATCAGTTTTCCCTCCCCCGTAAACTGTATCCCCGGCAAGAGGATGACCGATATGAGACATATGCACTCTGATCTGATGGGTCCTTCCTGTCTCGAGTGCGACGCTGATATATGTGAATCCGGGATACTGCCTCAAAACGTGAAAATGGCTTACGGCATTCCTTGAATGCCCTGAGACGACGGCCATTTTCTTCCTGTCCCTCGGATTCCTGCCGATTGGCGCGTCCACAGTCCCGTCAGTCTCGCCGAATCTTCCGACGGCGACGGCATGATAGATCCTCGCCACTTTGTGTTCCTTTATCTGGGCGGCGAGCACGTTGTGCGAAAAATCATTTTTGGCCGCCACTATGAGCCCGCTCGTTTCCTTGTCTATCCTGTGAACGATGCCGGGTCTCATGACCCCGCCGATCCCCGACAGGCTGTCTCCGCAGTGAAACAGCAGAGCGTTCACCAGCGTCCCGTCGGGATTGCCGGCCGCAGGATGAACGACCATTCCCTTCGGTTTGTTGACGACTATCACGTCGTCATCCTCGTATACCACATCGAGGACGATATCCTGGGCAACTGCCGTACTCGGCGACGGTTCGGGAACAACGATCTCGATCAGATCTCCGGAAACGACCCTGTAGCTTTTGGGAAGCGCATTCCCGTTGACCCTGACTCCGCCTCCGTCGATCAACGACTGGGCGGAGCTTCTGGTCTTTCCGATGAGTCCGGCGACAGCAACATCCAGCCTTTTTCCGTTCTCATTGTCTCCCGCGGTCGTTTTCATGGTCCTCACCCGTTTCTCCGATATTGCTGTCCGCGGTCCCGCGTATCTCCTGCCCTGTTCCGGCTGCGGAACCGGTCACATCTGATGATTGTTCTGCTTTTTTGCCTTTTTTTCTGAGAGCCGGCCCAATCTCATTTATCAGGAAAGACAGGATGAGTATGGCCGCTCCGACGGTAATGCAGGAATCCGCGACGTTGAATATGGCGAAGTTGATGATCCGGAAATCGATAAAATCCACGACATATCCCTGGAAGACCCGGTCGATCATATTTCCTATACCGCCGCCGAGGATCATTCCCAGGGAGATTATCACGGTCCTGCTTTTCGGTCTTGCTATGAAGAAATATGCGAGTATGGCGATTATGGCCACCGAAGAAAAGACCATAAAGACCCATCTGGCATCCTTCAGCATACCGAAGGCGGCACCGGTGTTCTCACTGTACGTCAGGTGCAGCGCTCCCTCCATTATGGGAAATGTACCGGCGGGCTTCAGTAAGTTCACCGCCAGGATCTTGGTCACCTGGTCGACAGCGACCGATACCAAAATGACCGAAAACATCAGAACAATATTCATTAACATTAATTCAATGGCAGCAAACCGTATGAGAATACCGTCTGCTGCCACTCCTTTTTTATTATATTGGGCCCGTATCTGTTCACCGGCCTGAGATGACCGAACTGCACCTTCTGCAGATGTACCCGTCCTCGGTCTTCTCGCCGTCGCTTGAATAAGACCAGCATCTGTCGCACTTGAAACCGTCCGCCTTGCCGACCAGAACGGAGATCGCCGCCGATACGCCCTGAATAGCGTCATCCGGAGCTTTTTCCCTTTTTACTGCCGTATCGGAAACGATAAAGATATCGTTCAGTTCTTTTCCGAATGACTCCAGAAGATCGGCTATGCCGCTGTCCTCGGTATATATCTCGATCCTTGCGTCAAGC
>JAGDBK010000085.1 GCA_017959065.1 Clostridia bacterium
AAGCGCGGCCGAATGCGCCGCCAGGCTTGCCGCGGAATACCCCGACGTCGATCCCGGACGCCTCTGTGCCGACGCCTCCGTCTTCCTGTCGGAGATGGATAAAAAGGGATACGTCAGAAGGGCCTGAATGACGTGTCATGCGCGGCACAGGGCAGGGAAAGGGTACGCCTGCCGCGACGCGTGTCTCATTCTGAAGATGAAGGGAAAGCGGGAAAGACAAATGGAAGAAGCAGAAGAGAAGAAATACAGATCTCTGCCCGGGATCGTGATGACGTCCTTCGGCAGTGAATACTATCTGGTCAAGGCCAGGAAACTCTCGGCCGATCGCGACAAGTATCTGATCTCGATGAACGAGATCGCCGCGTTCTACTGGAATATGCTGGAGACCCCGGTGACCGAGAGTGAGATGCTCGCGAAGCTTTCAGAGGAATATGACGTCGCCGACACGGATGCCGCCGCGGCGGACCTTCGCGCGCTCCTTGAGAAATGGGAGAGCGCCGGGTGCGTCGAGGCATTTGAAGCGGAGATACGGTGATGAAAGAAAAGAGAAGGCTTTCGGAGACAATCGTTTTTTCTGCTTTCTTTGTCTTTATACTGACGGTTTCTCTGCTTTCACCGTACGTCAGCGATGACTATTATTATCAGTATTTGATGGGAGAGATGCGCTCGGCGGGGGAGGTCTTCTCCTTCTTCCTGCATTTCGGCAACGGGCGTATACTCGGAAATCTTCTTGCTTTTGTGCTGTCTAACAATCTGGCAGTATGTGCGATCGTAAAGGCTTCTGTCGCTACTGCGATCCTTTTCTCCGGCCATTTACTGGTCGAAAAGATCACGGGAAAAGGATCTGCCGTTCTTTCGGTATTTTTCGCGCTGCTGTTTCCGCCGGTCATTACCGCCGAGGTGATCACATGGACCAGCGGCTTTTCAAACTATCTTCCGCCGATTCTGATCCTGTTGATCATTTCCAATATCCTTCTCAGAGACGGAGACCGGCCCAGGTTTCCCGCATCCGTTGCGGTGTTCTTCCTCGGTATCGCTGGGCAGCTGTTCGTTGAGCATTCATCCGTCATAGATCTTGTTCTGATCGGCGGTCTTTCCGGATATCTTGTGTTCAGAGAAAAAAAGAACATCGCGGAGTCCGTCAGCGCGCTTGCGGGAACTGCGATCGGAACGGCGGTGATCTTTCTGATCCCGCTGATGACGGATGCGGCCGGCAAACTGTCGGGTTACAGAAAGATATACCTTGACCTTTGGGACGGGGAGTCTCAGTTTTATGTAATTTCATCGGTAATGCAGATCATCCGTGAACTCTGCGGGGGATGGCTGTTCTGGCTTTTGTTTGCCTCACTGCTTTTTGCGCTCCTTGTTAAAACGACCGGGAGACGAAAAGTTGCAGCACTTATAATCTCGGCGCCGGCGCTGTTTGCATATCCAGCCTTGTCTCTCATACTGACAGTTCGTCCGGATATGAAGAGGCAGTATCTTCTGAGCACTCTTGCATTTGCATTTTTCTTTATTGCAACTGCTGTGATCCTTATCAGATACGCTGTTCTGAGCGGCAGAACAGGGATTACCTGTACAGTGCTGTTTGCCTGTGCTTGCGTGTCGGTAGCGCCGCTCGTTGTCGTTTATCCGATAGGACCGAGGTGCTATGCGCTTGCGGTGACGTTTATGATCGTTCTCAGCTGCGTAATCGCGGTAGAACTTCTGCATCCGCTCTCAAAAAGACAGATCATTTGCTTCTGCATCGCTTCAGCCTTGATTGTCAGTGCGGTCATAGGAGCTTACATAAAACTTAACGCTGATTACAGAGAACGCGATCTTTACATACGTGACAAGATTGAAAACACAACAGGAAGAGTGGAGTTTAAAAAGATAAATTCGCCGTTTCTTCATTATTACGCCGATTCGATGATCGATTACAGATACTACACGGACACTCCGGGGGACAGGCCGCTCATTGCCGTTGATTACGACGGTAAGACCGTTCCCGACCGCCAGCCGGAACCGATTCCATACTGACGGTGGTTGATACGGCAGCGGCGGACCTGTCAGATAGTCGATGATTTGCTGTTTTTTTCACCCCGCCAGCTGTTTTTCTTGAAATAGCGACTTTAATAGTGTATAATAATATAATACACGGATATTTCGCTTATGAACTGCGGTTTCAGGCGTCTTCCGCCTGCCGCAGGCAGATAAAGGTCACTCAATGAGAAAGTTTAAAAGAGTATTTTCGGTCCTGCTCGCAGTCCTTCTGGTGCTGCCGTATATCTCCTCCACGGGCATCGCGCTCGATCTTACCGGCGGCGTCCCCGGGAAGGGCGGTTCGTTTTATGCGATCGACCCGTCGACGCTGAAGGTAAAAAA
>JAGDBK010000011.1 GCA_017959065.1 Clostridia bacterium
AGTCCACTGCTCTACCAACTGAGCTACAAAGGCACTAGGAATATATATATAACGCCCAATGTGCGTTACTTGCAAGTGGCGACCCGAAGGGGACTTGAACCCCTGACCTCTAGCGTGACAGGCTAGCGTTCTAACCAACTGAACTACCGGGCCATTCTGCGGGCATTCCTACACCCGCCGGTGTTTCCACCAAATGGTGGGAACAATAGGGCTCGAACCTATGACCCCCTGCTTGTAAGGCAGGTGCTCTCCCAGCTGAGCTATGCTCCCTGGTTTTTTGCTGACGAGTGAGATTATATCATATGTTTTTTTCTTTGTCAACAGTTTTGTAAAAAAAGCAAATATCCTCAAAAATCGAATGTTTTCAGTATCACTTCAGTCATTAACCCAGTATCACTTCAGTCCCTAACTTCTTTACAAAGCAAGGACGATATGCTAGAATAATGCAAGATAATCAAAAGTTATAAAGGAGCCGGAATGCTTAATTTTGGAGATCTGTTTACGAACAGATACCTGATCGTGCCAGTTGTATCTTGGCTAACTGCGCAGATACTGAAAGTGTTCACGAACGCCATCGTAACAAAAAAAATAGATTTCAAACGGCTATTTGGTGACGGCGGGATGCCAAGCGCTCACTCTGCGACTGTTTCATCTCTTGCTGTGACAAGCCTTCTCACTGCTGGTTTTGGTTCGTTTGAATTTGCTTTTTCTTTTATTTTTGCAACGATCGTCTGCAGAGACGCTATGGGAGTAAGGTTTGAGACCGGAAAACAATCAATTCTTCTTAATGAAATCGTTGATTCATTTGAACTGATATCAAAAGAGGAACTGCCTGAAGTCAAACTCAAGGAGCTGGTCGGACACACGCCTTTTCAGGTAATCGCAGGTATTCTGCTCGGATGTACAATAGCAATTGTCTTTTACGCGATCTTCCCTGTTTGATTTTCTTTTAACTCTTGTATTTACGACCTGCTGAAATAATCATTCACTCTGCTTATCGTCATGGCAATAGCGCTTAATCCCGGGCGGAGGCTGGACAGTTCTATGTACTCCTCCCTGGTGTGTGATCCCCTTCCCTTATAGCAGCCGAATGATACAGCGGGTATTCCTTCTGACAGAGGAATATTGCAATCCGTTGATCCCGATCTGAAATTCGGACTGAATCCGTATGCTTTACGGACAGAATCTGCGCATATTTCGGAAACCTCTCTCTGTATCTCCATGTCAACGCTGCCCATGCACGGACGTATCCCGGCTGTTTCCACATTTATCATGACATCGTATGATCCGTGTCTTCCAACCGTCTCAAAGAACATATCTCTCATCTCGTCGATGCATTTCCTGGATTCCGACCTGAACTCATAAAGGAATTCCGCATTTTGAGCTATAGAATTTACAGATGTTCCGCCGGAAATCGTTCCGACGTTATATGTAGTCCTGACATTATCCGTTTCCGGAACTCTTATTGTATATAAATCATTGATCAGGGAAGCAGCCTCCGCAATCGAGTTCTTGTTCCCAAAGCAGGAGAACGAATGGCCGCCTTCCGTTTTTATCGAAACCCTGTACCGTTCAGATCCTATGGACCTGTCAACGACGCTTTCCGCGGTCCCGTCAATGCTGAGCATAGCCTTCATCCTGCTCCCGTATGTCTTTACTATCTGTTTTGCGCCTTTGAGATTGCCGAGTCCCTCTTCGCATGAATTGAGAACGAAAAGGATCCCGATCTCGGATTCGGAGAAGATCATCCCGTAATACCTTGCAAGGATCATCAGAGCGGACACGCTCGCGGTATCATCTCCGATCCCGGGACACCTGGCGATATCACCGTCTACCTCGACCGAAAACGGTACGGTATCCGGGAACACCGTGTCCGTGTGCGCCATTACCGCGATGACAGGCTTTTCCCCGCCGCATCCGAAGGGGATCACGACATTTTTAGCCTCATCTGCATAAGCCCCGCGAACTCCGTTTCTGTCCAGCCAATCCAGACAGAATTCCGCGCGCATGTCTTCCATTCCGCTCGGGGCCGGGATCCTGCAAAGCTGCAGAAGCAGGTCTTTCTGCTCGTCGCAGGACCTGTCAAAGTATTCTTCCGCCTTTTCAGAATACAGATTTGCTTTCACTTCTCTAATCCGCCTTCATGACTTCCCTTATTTCTTTTATCAAACAATCTGCCTTTTCCTGCTCGATGTTCTCGGGCAGATATTTTATTTGGGCATCTGTTCCCCAGAAGAAATAATAGAACATAAGCGCCGCAACATAGCTGCCGTAGAGGCTCGGATGGAAATTGTCGCTGTTGAGAAGATCGATCTCAGGATGACTCAGCGATAGTCTGTAGAACACATCCCCGACAGGAACTATCTGCGCATGTTCTGCGGCAGCAGCTCTCCGGTATGCGTCGCGAAGTTTAAGGTATAATTCGACATATGAGCAGCCTGTGGTTTCGAGTTTCGCCGTGTTGTCCCTGTATGGCCAGGTCTGGTAGAATACCGGGACCGTTCCTCTGGCTCTTGCTATTTCGCACAGTTCGTGGGCAGCGTCGGAGAACTCTTTCTCACATACGGCCGGTCTCATGCTCTGATCCTGCATCACGAGATAGTCCCAGTCGTCACCCAGAAATGTCTCCCTGAATATTTCCTCCCATTTTTCACCTTCCACCAGATACCTTCTGAGCGCAGCCCCGCCTCTTGTGACCTGACCGATCTTGACATCTTTTCCGTCGGTGACCGAAAGGTTCTTGAAAAGAGTCGGCATTTCATTGAAAAACGTGAAACTGTTTCCCAGGAACATGATCTTTTTCATAATATGATTTTTTCGGCAAAACGCTCATGCGAAGTATACAGGATCATATATGCCTGAACGCTCTGCGGCTCCTTTCTGTAGTGAATAACTGTTGTGAAGAAAGACGCCTGCCAAACAGGTCCTTTATGTATAGTCATTCATTCCGTTTTCGCAGCAATGGAGGAAAAGATCTCGTCGGCCAGCCTTGAAAAATCGTCAAGCGACAGCCGCTCGCCGCGGATGTCGGGTCTAAACCCGCACTTGGCAATGATCCCGGCGATCTCGGGCTTCCCGAGACCTTTAAAAGTCGATGCCAGCGCATTCAGCAGCGTCTTTCTGCGCTGGGAGAATGCCGCCGTGACGACTTTGAAAAGTCTCTCCCTGTCTTCCGGTGCGGAAGCGGGCTTACCGGCCGGGGTTATTCTGACGACAGCCGAACTGACTTTCGGCATGGGAACGAACTTATCCGGACTGACGGTAAACAGCCTCTCGGCTTTTCCGAAATAGTTCAGAAAGACCGTGATAGCCCCGTAGTCCCCGCTTCCCGGAGCAGCACAAAATCTGTCCGCCACCTCGCTCTGTACCATGACTACTATCGACTCGAATTTTATCCCTGATTCAACGAGCTTGACCAGTATAGGCGTGGTAACATAATAAGGAAGATTTGCGCAAACAGAGACCCGCATCCCGTCAAATTCCCTTTCGATCAGGCCGTCCAGATCCGTCTTCAAAAAATCTTCATTTAATATTTTTATATTCGTTTGATCCAGCGTACCTGCCAGAACCGGCATAAGACGGCTGTCGATCTCCACGGCTACGACCTTCCGGTATTCCTGGGCAAGATAATACGTAAGGCTTCCGGCCCCCGGACCTATCTCAAGCACCCCTGATCCCCTGTCTGTTCCGCATGCGCCGGCGATCTTTTTGAGCACTCCCGCATTTGTCAGAAAATTCTGTCCCAGATCGTGCCTGAATGAGAAACCGTTTTCCTCAAGCAGCCTCCGGGCTCTGCCGAAATCAAATTCATCACCCATATCATCACCTTGGCTGTTTGCGCGCTTCAGCAAAAAAAACGGCCCCGCTTACTCTTCCGCTCCAAACAGCTTGACAAATCATAATCAATAGTGTATAATCACTCTGTTTTCAAGATAAACGCTGGTGTAGCACAGTCGGTAGTGCAGCTGATTCGTAATCAGCAGGTCGTGTGTTCGAGTCACATCACCAGCTCCATCTGCTGACTCGATGGTCCTCATCGAGTCATTTTTTTGGGCTCGCAGCCTGAAAGCCGCTGTTTTCCCTCATCCCATTATTATCATACAATATAGTATTTCTTTTTTCAACAATTTGGCTGAATCAGCGTTCCCGTTCCTTACGGTTTTAGCTGATATCGGCTTACTGCTCAGCGAAAGGAAAGACCCGTAATCGGATCAAAGGTACTGAAGTGTTCAAAACAAAAGGAAGAAGCACCGTTCTGCTCGTTTTATCGCTGATAATCCTGGCTGCCGTGACCTATATCTCTCTTTTCGGGATAGGTGATTTCAAGGGAGTCCTGACAGAAGGCGGCATCAACAAGGGGCTCGATCTCGTCGGGGGCTCCATGATCGTTTACGAGGCCGACGTTCCCGAGGGAACGGCAGGTCTCAGCGAAGACATGGATTCCGCCAAGACAATGATCCGGTCAAGGCTCGATTCTCTAGGCTATACCGAAGCGAATGTGGTTATTTTGGGGAGCAACAGGCTTCAGGTGGAGATACCGAACATCTCGGATCCCGAGGAAGCCGTACAGAAGCTGGGAGCGACGGCAAAGCTGGAGTTCAAGGATTATGAGGGCAATGTCGTCCTGACCGGGTATGACATAGAAAACGCCGAGAAACAGTTCGGTGACCCGAACAATTCCGGATTCAATCAGTACTATGTCTCCCTTAAGCTGAAGCCGGAGGCAGTGGAAAAATTCTACGAGGCGACCAAGACTGTCGTCAACTATTCCTATTCCAACAGATACATAGGAATATATCTCGATGACGAGGAACTGTCCAAGCCCAGGGTCGAGAAAGCTCTCAACACCTCGGACATCTCCATATCGGGTTCTTTTGACGAAGCGGAGGCAAGATATCTCGCGGAAGTCATCAAAGCCGGAAACCTTCCGTTCGCTTTGAAAGAGATCCAGCTGAAATCCGTCGGCCCGTCTCTCGGCGAAAGGGCGTTCGACACTTCCCTGCTCGCGGGCGCGATTGGAATACTTATCGTAATGATATTCATGGTGATCGTTTACAGGATGCCCGGTCTCATGGCCTGCTTCGCCCTGACGGCATATGCTGCCGTATTCTTCATAATCATCTGTGCATTCCGCATCAATCTCTCCCTTTCAGGAATCGCCGGAATAATCCTCTCGATCGGCATGGCGGTCGACGCGAACGTTGTCATCTTCGAGAGGATCAAGGAGGAGCTCAGAAACGGAAAGAGCACGAAAGCCGCCGTTGTCAGCGGATTCAAGCGCGCTCTTACGGCGGTCCTCGATTCCAATATAACCACCATAATAGCGGCTGCGGTCCTCTGGTATTTCGGTACCGGTTCCATTCAGGGATTCGCGGTGACCCTTCTCATTGGCGTTATCCTTTCAATGCTCACGGCGGTCCTGCTGACAAGATTCTTCCTCTATGCACTTGTGGGCATGGGCGCGACAAAGATCTCGCTCTACGGCAGGAAGCTTTCGGCCGCCGGGCCGGTCAAAGCCTGAACGAAGGGAGGAAAATGTCATGAAAGATTTCAACATAGTCAAAAACAGAAAGATATTCTTCATTATATCCGCCTGCATTCTTGTACTCGGCATCCTCTCATTTTTCATCATAGGATTCAATCTGGATACGGATTTCATCGGCGGGACCACCCTGGAATACAGCATGAGACAGCCTGTTTCCGTTGAAGAAGCCGAAAAGATATCGGACTATGTCACAGAAGTGACCGGAGTCAAGCCGTCCTCCGTACAGAGGTCTGTAAGCGCCGACAATCCCGATAACAACGACATTCTTATCCGCATAACCGAGATCAGCACCGAGCAGCGCGACGCGGTGTTCAAAAAGCTTGCCGAAGTCTACGGCATAGAAAGCGGCGACATACTGCAGTCCACCACTGTCGGCGCGTCCATGAGTTCGGATATAAGAAGAGCGGCCATTATCGCCACGCTCGTTGCCGTAGTGCTTATGCTCGTGTATATAACGATCAGATTCGATCTCACCTCGGGAATATCCGCAGTGATCTGTCTGGCACACGACCTGTTCGTTATGATAACCGCGTATTCGCTGTTCCAGGTCCCTCTCAACAGTTCGATGGTCGCGGCGCTCCTGACCATTCTGGGTTACTCGATCAACGCAACAATCATAATCTTCGACAGGATCAGGGAAAACAGAAAGATGCATCCGGAGTATTCATATGAAGACTCGGCGAACCTCGGCGTCAGAAGCACGTTTTTAAGGTCTCTCAACACGACGCTCACCACGCTCTTCACCATCACCATGATATACATACTCGGCGTAGCATCGATCAAAGAGTTCGCGCTTCCGCTGATCATAGGTATCATTAGCGGATTCTACTCTTCCGTGTTCCTTTCCGGTTCGCTTTGGACCGTATTCAAGAATCTTTTCGGAAAAGCAAAAAAGAAGAAAGCCTGACCGGTCTTTTCACCTGATCAGGCATAGAGTATATCGGATCGGTTTTCCATCTCCGTCCCGGAGCGTCAATGCTTCCGGGACGGAGCGTTTTTCCGGCTTCCTGAGGCGGAGACACACAGAGTATCAGCCCCAAAAATATTAATCTTTTATATTGACTATTATTTTGATTTGTGATAGACTAATTAGGCGATGCGTGCGGGTGTAGTTCAATGGTAGAATTCCAGCCTTCCAAGCTGGTTGCGTGGGTTCGATTCCCATCACCCGCTCCATTTTTTTGTACCTGTAGCTCAGTCGGATAGAGCAACTGCCTTCTAAGCAGTAGGTCGGGGGTTCGAATCCCTTCAGGTACGCCATTTTTACGGTGGGTATAGCTAAGCTGGTTATAGCGCCAGGTTGTGGCCCTGGAGGCCGACGGTTCGAATCCGTTTACTCACCCCATAATCCGGGCATCCGTTCATTATGAACGGATGTCTTTTTTTGTCCCGGACGCGCGGTCAGATGCATGCCGCTTTTTCTATGAGCGCCTCCGCGCAGATCATCCCGTCGCATGCCGATGAAAGGATTCCGCCGGCATAACCCGCGCCTTCGCCGCACGGATAAAGGCCTCTTATTCCGGCTGCCTGAAAGTCTCCGTCTCTGATGATCCTGACAGGACAGGTCGATCTCGTCTCGACGCCAGTAAGGACCGCATCCCGATAATTAAAGCCTTCCATCCATCTGTCGAATTCGAGTATTCCCAGCCTGAGAGACTCGGTCACGAATCCGGGAAGCATCGGGTCTAAAGAACCGGGAACGGATCCGCGCGGATAGGACGGCATAACTTCTCCGAAGGAATTGCTTTCCCTTCCGGCCAGAAAGTCGCCGAGTTTCTGCGAGACGGCCCGGAAATCTCCGCCTCCCGCCCTGTAAGCTTTCTCTTCAAGTTCCCGCTGAAATCCGAATCCCGAGAGCGGATCGTTTCCGAAATCGTCCGGGCCGACGGAGACGAGGAGCGCGGAATTCGCGTTGACGCCGTTCCGGAGATAGTCGCTCATGCCGTTAGTCAGGACTCCGCCCGGCTCAGACGCCGCGGCGACGACGGTACCTCCGGGACACATGCAGAAGCTGTAAACGCTTCGGCCGTTTTCGAGATGGACCGCAAGATGATAAGATGCGTGCCCCCGTACGGTGCTCAGACCGGCGTCGCCGTATCTGATCCTGTCGATCATCTCCTGGCGATGCTCGATCCTGACCCCTACTCCGAAACCTTTCGGAACGAGAACGGCGCCTTTACCGAGGAGCATAGGATATATGTCTCTGGCGCTGTGTCCGGTAGCGAGAAAAACATTTCGGGCGGGGATCTCCCCTGCTCCCGTTATGACCGAACGTACCGAACCTCCCGATACCGTTATGGATCTGAGAGGGCATGAAAATCTGAACTCTCCTCCGAGAGCTTCGATCCGCTTTCGCAGATTCTTCACCGCTTTTCTTAGGATATCAGTCCCCACATGCGCCTCGGCGTCGGTCATGATCTCAGCCGGCGCGCCGGCGCTTACAAGTTCGGAAAGGATCCTGTGTTTCCTGCCGTCGAGCCTTCCGGGCTTGAGCTTGCCGTCCGAAAATGTTCCGGCACCGCCTTCCCCGAACTGGATGTTGCTGTCGGGATCAAGGATCCCGGTACTGTTGAACAGATCCACGGCTCTTATCCTCGAATCGATGTCCTCTCCCTTTTCGAGTACCAGAGGAGAGAGCCCCGATTCGCTCAGTATCAGCGCGGCGAAAAGGCCCGCCGGACCGGTCCCGACTACAACAGGCCTTTCATCAAGCGATGCTTTTTTGACACAGTATGAATACGGGATGTGTTTTCTGACGCAGTCGAACTTCCGGCAGAGAAACGTCTCCGTATCCTCCGGCAGAGCGAGAGAGAAATCGAGTCTGCAGACCGATGAACCTTCCCTGCAGATCATCTGCTTTCTCAAGAGGGAGATACGGCATGAAGCGTCAGGTCTTATCCCTATCGTCCTCTCGACTATTCCCGCATAGTCCGGACTGCCGTCGTAAAATGAAACTGCGTCCGCTTCCGTGCAGGGTATTTTGCAGATAACCTCTATCATTCCGTTTCACCTCCCCCGCGGACCGCTGCCTGTACTTCACGGTAACATTACCTTGAGAACATTATCCTTTCGCTGTTGAACATCTTCGCGAGCACAATGAGCAGCACGATGGAGAGCGAGACGTTAAGGGACACCGTGGTTATTACATTAACGAGAGAATATGACATCCCGAAGACCGCGCTCATGCACTGCACGCTGTTGTACAGAGGGATAAGATACCATACAGCGTCGTTCGGGACAGAGCTGCCGAACATCGTGGTGACACTGACGAGCATCGATAGTATCATCAGAGGAAGCACCGCGGTGTTGGCCTCTTTTACGGTGCGTGCGAAGGCCGAAATGATCGACATCACCGATACGATGACCATTATCGTGGACAGGATGACCAGCAGCATGAAAACATAATCCCCGATCCCGTATCCCGAAGCGTCCACCTGACCGGAGAGTCCCACGAGCTTGGGCAGGGAAAGTATCGTTCCGGCAGCGCTCGAAATCCCGGACAGAAGCGCTATGAAGCTCACGCTGAGGATCTTTCCTATCGCGATCTCGCTTCTGCTGACCGGAGTTACGAGCAGAGTGGCTATGGTCCCCCTCTCCTTTTCACCCGCTATGGACTCCGGCGCTATCGACATGCAGCCGCTGAACAGGAACACCATTATCAGCATCGGAAGGATCATCGAGAAGACCTTTGACGTCACTTCCTTCTGAGTCGAGAGATCGTACTGCTTTTCAGTGTTGTTTATGTCGAACACGTTTGATATCGACTTCTCGTAGCTGTCCAATATCCGTACGAGATTGGTATAAGCCTCCGCCGACGGGACGCGTGAGGAATTGTAATAAATATCGATATTCGGGATATCTTCCGGATCGCGCTTCGCGACCGTCTCGTCAAAGCCTTCCGGGAATACGATCAGAGCATCGGATTCCCCTGCGTCCAGCCTTTCCTTACCGGCATTATATCCGTCCACCTCATTCTGATCGACGAAATAAATACCGTCGAAATAGCCGTGAATGCTTTCGGGAACATTGACAGTATCCACCTTGTACACATATGTGTCCGGTGTCGAGAAGCTGGCGGTAAATCCGGTCCCCATGAACGAATAGACGAGATAGATAAGAAGGCCCGGAAGGATAAGGGTCGAGATCACGAGCCTCGGATCGAAAAAGAATCTCCGCAGTTCTTTTCTGATTATGGTGATAACGTTGCTCTTCATTGCCGCTTATCCATCACTTTCCTGTACATGTCGAAGAACCTGTCCTCAAGGCTCATCCCGTCCGAGACGCTCTCAATGCTTCCGCACGCGACCAGGACACCGTCGATCAGGATACCGACCCTGTCACACAGTTTTTCCACAAGGCTGAAAATGTGCGTGGAGACGACTATCGTCTTTCCCCTGCTTTTCAGTTCAAGCAGGAAATCGGTCACCGTCCTCGACGTTATCACGTCAAGTCCGTTGGTCGGTTCGTCAAAAATGATTATTTCGGGATCGTGTACCAGCGAGACCGCAATGGAAAGCTTCTGCTTCATGCCTGTCGAAAGATTGGCGATCCTGACCTCGGCAAATCTGTCTATACCGAACTTTTCGAACAGGAACTGTTTTCTCTCGTCCCTGACTTTTTCGTCCACATTGTGAAGAGACGAGAAGAAATCGTAGATATAGTTCGGAGTGAAGAAATCCTCGAGCTTAAGTTCGCTAGTCAGAAAACCGATCTTCGACCGCACGTCCCATGGAGAACTGACCGCGGAGGATCCTCCCACGATTATATCTCCGGAATCAGGCCTGATAAGAGTGGATATCATTCTGAGAGTCGTGGTCTTTCCCGCGCCGTTCGGTCCGAGAAGACCGAATATCTCCCCCTTCTCTACCCCGAACGACAGATCGGATACCGCCACGCGCAGTTTTGAGTCTGTATGTTCTATCTTCCGCTGTTTCGCGGAAAGACGGAAAGTCTTGGAAACGTTTTTCAGTTCCAGTATCTCGTCCATTTTTATGTACCTCCGAATCAGGTCTTTCCGGTCTGCCGCGGTGTTACCCCGGAACCGCGGTATTCCGTTCTGATTATGACAAGTTCCGGCCTGTTGTTGATCCTCGGGATCAGAAACGACCGGTTCGCCATCCCTCTGCTGATCACCAGACGTCCGTCCGCGACCCCGGCGGTGTATCCGGGGAAAAGCCCCTGGCCCGGCGCGTACACCCCTCTGCCGAGGAAACGCCACTGCCCGCCGTGCGCGTGCCCGGAAACCACGATGTCTATGTCCAGATCCCGAAGAAAACGCTTATAGTATTCCGGGTGGTGATTCAGAAGGATCTTCATCCCATTGAACCCGCAGAATTCTCCGAGCCATCCGGTATTCGGCGGCGGGGTGCGTTCGGCATGATGTTTCCCGTCCCTTATCCCTGAAGACAGTCCGCCTATGCGTATGCCTCCGATGTCGCAAAAGCTGTCGTCCAGGATGGAAAGTCCAAGTTCCCCCGCCTTCTCCAGAACGGTCTCCGATCGGGTGTCGTGATTGCCGAAAGAAAAGAACAGCGGGGCGATCCCGGAAGCGGATCTGATGAAATCATAAGAGTTCATGACCTCGTCCCCGCGTTCAAAAAGGTCTCCCGGGATCAGAATGTAATCCGGGGAGGCCTTATCGATCTCCCTCAGCACATCGGCACCGACGGGGAGATCGTGTATATCAGCCGCGACGGCAAGAGTCAGACTGCGTTCGTGTCCGGTCAGAACCGTGTAGTAAGTCGTATCTGTCTTCATATTATCAGCCAAGTATCGCCAGATACATCCGTTCGAGTTCTTCGCGGGTCGGTATCACCGGAGTATTCCTGAGCCTTGAAATATCGACCGACGCGGCCAGCCGGACCGCGTCGGATTCTCTCGAACCGGACTTCGGGCGTCCGATCTCAAGGACATCCAGCATGGACAGGAAACCGTCGTGCGACAGCGGGAGAGATTCCAGAACTGTTTTCAGATGAGCTTCTCCTCTGGGATCCGAGCATCTGTCCGTGTTTTCCGAGATGAATTTCCATATCTCAGCCATGGAAAGCGCCACCGCATGGCCGTGCGGCAGACCGAAGCCCGTCGTCAGCATGTAGCTCATGGCGTGAGGGGCGGTAGTCGCGGTTATACGGATCGCCCTCCCCGCCAGATTGGCGGCCTCCATCATCATCCCGCAGGATCTGTCCGTACACTCGAACACATATTCCATACAGCAGGACGTGATCATTTCGGCGGCCCTCATCGCATATTCGCTGCTCTCGGGCGTGGAACCGACCGACCAATAAGACTCCACGGCCTGGCACAGCGCGTCCAGCATAGTGCACTTCTTCTGGTACTCCGGAAGAGCCTTCAGAAGTTCAGGCAGAAGACATATCCTGGACGGGACAAGGCTGTCGTGTCTGACGGATATCTTGCGTCCGTCCCTGTAGATCACCGCCACGGCGGTGGATTCGCTGCCCGTTCCCGCCGTTGTCGGCACGGCATACAGCGGTATGCCGTTTTCGGAGTGATCGTACCCGAGATAATCGGTCCCTTCCGGAAGACCGGAAAAAAGTTTTATGCACTTGGCCGTGTCCATGGCGCTTCCGCCGCCGACCGCTAGCACCGCGTCGCACTCTTCGCGTCTGAAGAGATCCACGCCCCGGCAGATGTCCTCGTATACAGGATTCGGCGAAAATCCGCCGAATCGGACTTTTGCGGCTTTGCTTATCTTTTCACAGACCGGGAGGGAGTCGAAAGATCTTCCGCATACGAGAAGTATCTTTTTACCCTCTAGCTGTTCCATGAAACTGTCTATGTCTCTGAAAACCACCTGCATGTTCGATTCCTTTCCGCTGCGCGCTCATTCCCCGGCCCCGTTGAGGGGCTCCGGAACTCTCAGCTTCAAACCAATGTTTTCAAGATCCTCACGGGTATCCACCTCGGAACAGAGCCGGTCCCTGACGTCAAGCGGGAAAAGCTCTATCTCCGATGATATCTCGTTCAGAGCGGCTTCCGCGTAACAGCCGGTCCTGCCTGATTCGCAGAACCGCGTTATCCTGTCCATCCAGACGCCGAAATCCGCCGATCTGAATTTGTACAGCGCCTGGGCCTCCATGGCATCTTCGAAAAACTCCACGCCGACCGCTGTTACTCTTCCGTCCTTTACCACCGCCTTGAAATCCTTTGAAGGGAGAGGTTCGGTGGAACTGACCTTCATGCAGCTGCGGGTAGCGGAAACGATGTCGCGGAGAACACTGAATTCAAATACCAGATCTCCGTGAAGAAGTACGACATCCTCTCCCGCTAGATATTCCCTCGCGCAGTACATCGAGTATATATAGTTCGTTCTATCATAAAGAGGGTTGAACACGAATGTAAAGCGGACGGGCATCCCGAGAGAGGAACAGTATTCCTCTAGGACTCCGCGGTAGTATCCGGTCGTTATTACTATATCCGAAACCCCCGCAAGAGACAGCATCCTCAGCTGTCTCCCCAGTATAGTCTCGCCCGTGGGAAGATCCGTCATGCATTTCGGGTGTTCCGAAGTCAGAACGCCCATGCGGGTGCCCATGCCGGAATTCAGAATCAGCGCTTTCATTTGATGAGATATGTCTGTCTCCTGTGAATAATCAGTCGCCGTATATGATGCGGAAGGATCCTTCGTCACTGCCGGTGACCATATGATAGTACGCGCGGAAGCCCTGAGCATTCTCCCCGAACAGACTTGAGACTATGACGTCCATCGCCTCTTTCACAAGATCAGTTCCTTCGCTTCCGCTGCAAAATAGAACCCCTTCTCCTTCTTTAACCGTCTCCCAGATGCCGGATGACAGATCAGTTCCGTCAGCGGCGGCATCTTCCGGGACAGCGGGGAGCTCGGAGAAAGCGATCCTGTGCCTTCTGCAGAACGACGCGTTCTCTTTTGAGGCAAGCGGCCCCTCCGTCTGGACGCTTCCCGGATACCTGCCTTTTACGCAGTAATAACGCTCGGCGGCATCGGAGAATACCGTCTCCGGGACATAGGGCCAGAACGGCTGAGAAATATGCGGGAAACCGCTTCTGTCTGTATAGACGAACATTCCTTCAGGACTCAGCACTTCCTGTCCGGAAAGAAACGATTCCTTCAGGCTCACTATCTCCCGAACGCTTCCGTTTTCTTTCACGAATCCTCGGGCCGAGCAGAATCCGCGGGCCGCATCTGCAGCTGATTCCTCCTGCCGTGTTATACCGTATCCGGCCAGGACATACCTGTCTATCTCCTCAAGATTCCTGCCCGTTCTCACGGAATTTCTGCGGATCAGAAGCTCCATCCTGTCCGCGGACCTCGATTTCGACCGTGCTACCGACAGATACTCTTTCCTTGCCGTGTTCCGGCACGAACGCGGCTTTTTCCAGGGTCTGTGATCCGCGTGGAGCCTGTTTATTATCCTGTCAGTAATCTCGACAGCTCTGTAGGAAAGCGCACAGTCCCTCAAAAGGATCGCGCTTCTGTCTCCGGTATCAGATCCTATCTCTTCGGCGATCATTTCATTAACGCAGGATAAAAAAGGAACGTTCATCCTGCTTTTGAACGCGCGGAGAGAGGACGGGGAGAAAGGGATCCTGTCCGAAAAAGACTTGAGTCCGATAAAACACTGAAGATGCGGATCCTCGGCGATGGCTCCGAACAGTTTCCTTTCAGACAGTTTCATCCGTGTCTGGATGACCGCCGCCCCGAAGACCTGTCTGAACGGCACCGCGGGATGTCCGGTGTCCCTGCTGAACATCTCCGCATATTTCAGTTCCGCCCGCTCCCACGGAATGATCTCGGCGAGCGTTATCCATTCGTTTTCCGGATCGAGCCGGGCACCGCAGAACTGATTGAAGTCGAAAAGAGTGATCTGCCTGTCATTACTGAATTTATACATGTCTCTCACCCCAAAAATGATTTTGGTCCGGTTACTGACAGAGAAAACGATAATTGACCTTTCACTCAGAATAGAACGCTTTTCCTTCCGGATGTGACGGCGGGAGATTGTCGTATCTGACGGCGATCTCTCTCTTGATCTCGCCGAACACGGCCGCGTTCACTATGCAGAAGACCGCGGTCACCGTGATGTCCAGCATCCACAGGAGCTTTACGTAAGGCATATACGCCACTGAAAACAGCGACACCGCCGCGGAGAACGCGGCGAATCCGAACGAGACCCTTATTTTTTTGATCAGGCTCTCGTGAAGCCTTTTGAGCCTCAGGCTCTTTGCGTTGACCTCGGCTGAACGGCTCAGAGTCTCTCCGGCGTGATTCTTAATGATCACGGATATCTCCATCGTGATAAGGAGCATGAGAATGATGAACATAACATCTTTGACCGCGTTCGTTATGACTACATCGCGGTACAGCACATCCGCCCGGCTCCTGTACCCAATGTCTTCCATAACGAACTTTGAATTGAAGACAAGTTCACTGTAGTACGAATACGCGCATGCAATAAGATACAGCCCCGCCGAGGCGAAGACCGCGGCCTTTTTGGTTATATGCTTTCTCATCATGAAAAGCGCGCACAATATGACGCCTGCGCACAGGACGTCCGGTATCAGGTTTACCATTCCCCAGTCCTTTATGCTGGATATCACGTAATTGGACGATTCGACGAGAATGGACTTGTCGTTGAGGGCGGCGTAAAAATCGATGTTGAGCACTAGCCCCGCTGTAATGACCGACATGGCGCCGAGCAGGACACGCTTTATCAGAAGGCCGGGATTATCGGAGAGCTCCGTCTCGTACTTCCTTTCCAGAACCCCGCAGAAACCGCTGTTACTCTTAAGCCTGCTGATATATCTTATGAAGCAGACGAGCCACACGATGCCGACTATCAGTACAGCAGCTACCGAGAAGACAGTGAATACGTCTCTGTAGACCTTCCTGAAGTAAGTCTTCATGATGCTGATCTCATACGAAGAAAGGGTGAAGAACTCCGGGATCATCGGGAAGAAGCTTCTGACGATGAAAAACACCGAAGTGAAGATGCAAAGCCCTTTGACTTTGTTTTTCACGTCCGCACCGGTCCGGATCACTATTTCCGACAGCTTCGTTATCAGTCTTGACATCGCCGGCATCGCGAGAATGGCCTCCGCTATGAAAAAGACCATCGTGACGACGAGCGCTGAGGCGTCATCGTCGGCAGCCCCTCTCGTCCCGATATAAAGGAGGACGGACAGGACGAATTTGACACCGCCGAGCCAGGTCAGCCAGAAGAACATCCTTCTGACGCTCTCGGTAAACGCGTAGGCGATCTCTATCTTCCTCAGTCCCCTGAATATCAGGAAATAACCTATAAAGTCAGGAAGGATATCGTAAATGCAGACGACGGGGTTGAACAGAAACACCGCGCCGGCTATGATCAATCCCAATCCCATAAACGGTCCGCCTCCTTTTTCAAATCGTATCGTTGGCAGTTCCCCGCCGGCAGAAGCCCGGTCATCCCGGACCGGAACGCCGGCTCTATTATTTCTTTCCGGTTCTCTTCCTTTTCCCGGATTTTTTCTCCTGCCGGTATCTTGCGCTCTCCTCGCCTGATTTCTCCAGCTTCTCCAGGGCTCTGTCTATCCTTGAGTTGAATCTGTTTACGCTCTTGAATCTGGACGGCTTGACCGGCATATCTTCGTCACCTTCCAGGCAGATCCTCATATAACATGAGATAATGAGCACGGTATTGAGAAATATCACCAGGACGCCGAACAGACTTACGACGAGAGATATGATCCGCCGTGCGTTCTCATCCGCGGGAACCGCATCCCTTGTCATGTAGAAAAAGTAGTAAAGCATCGTAACGAACAGATTTCTCAGCGCTCTTGACGAGATCTTTGTCAGTTCCGTCTCCTTCGCTATTTCAATTATCCCCTTGAGAAGGACGATATGGAACGCGAAGCACAGAAGAGCCGAAGCTATCCCGATATACGAGAACACTGTCTGAACAGATCCGTCTGATGCGATGCCGGCTGCCTTGATGATGTCATAGACGAAAAGCGCAACTCCGACCGGTATCAGCGGATACAGCAGATTTTTGGCGTTTCTGAACCATCTGTTGTACACGGAAAGCTTCATAAGACCAATGAGCATTATGATGTATCCGATAAAATTTGGAAGATAGTCGAAGGTTCCGCCGGGGACGAAGAAGTCCAGCAGAAACACATATCCGACTGTCAGAAATCCGAATCCCATATGATCCTCCGTTGCGGAAATAACGGCGTCATTCCTCCGTATCGTTCATCCCGCAGCATTTCTTGTATTTCTTGCCGCTGCCGCACGGGCACGGATCATTCCTGCCCACCTTCACGCCCTTTTTCACGGGTACCGCTTTGGGCGCTTCGCCGCCGGCGGAAGGTCTTTGCGCGCCCGCGTTCGGACGCGGCGCGGCCGGCTGCTGCTGAGCGGCTCCGGCAAAGCCCTCGGAGGTCGCCTTCGCTACCTCGACACGCTTCATCTCCGTCTTCCTCGGGACCACGGAGAGCAGCATCCTGACAGTGTCCTCGCGAATCTCGCTTATCATGGCATCGAACATGTCTCCTGACTGGATCCGGTATTCGCTCAGGGGATTTCTCTGCGCGTATGCCTGAAGTCCCACGCTGCCTCTGAGGTCATCCATGGCGTCAAGCTGATCCATCCATTTCTCGTCGACATTCCTGAGAAGAACGATCCTCTCGATCTCCCGCATATTCTCGGGCCCGAACAGTTCGTCCTTCGAATGGTACAGTTTCAGGGCGCGCTCTGTTAGTTCTTCCGCGATCTCCTCTCTCGTCAGGCTGTTGAGCCTGTCCCTGTCATATCTGAAATCCCCGTCGCCGCAAAGGAGTCCGGCATAGTGGTTTCTGAGGCCGTCGAAATTCCACTCGTCCGGGACTTCCGCCTGAGTGAACTCGTTTACGGAAGCGTTTATAGAGGTCGAGATCATCGACTCTATCTTCTCTCTCAGATCAAGCCCGTCGAGCACTGCCCGGCGTTCGGTGTATATGACTTTTCTCTGCTGGTTCATTACGTCGTCGTACTCGAGCACGGTCTTTCTGCGGTTGAAATTCTGCCCTTCAAGGCGCTTCTGCGCGCTCTCTATCGAATTGGACAGTATCCTCGCGTCTATAGGCGTGGTCTCGTCAAGGCCGAGGTGATCCACGATGTTCAGGATCCTGTCCGTTCCGAACAGCCTCATGAGATCGTCCTCGAAAGAGAGGAAGAATTTGGACTCTCCGGGGTCCCCCTGCCTTCCGCTTCGGCCTCTGAGCTGGTTGTCGATCCTTCGGCTCTCGTGTCTCTCCGTGCCCAGGATGAACAGTCCCCCCAGCGCCTTGACCTTTTCAGCCTCCGGCGCTATCTCCGCCGCGAACCGGTCGTGAAGTTCCCTGAAGACCTTCCTGACCGCTATATACTCCTCGTTATCGGTCTCCGATGTCCCCGTGGCTTCATTTATGAGCTCGTCGCTGTACTCAAGCCGCTTGAGTTCCTTCTTTGCGAGAAATTCCGGATTGCCCCCCAGCATGATATCGGTTCCTCGTCCTGCCATATTGGTCGATATCGTCACTGCCCCGAGTTTTCCGGCCTGGGCGATTATCTCAGCCTCGCGCTCATGGAATTTGGCGTTCAGGACGGTATGGTCGATACCTTCACGCTGGAGCAGTCTGGACAGATATTCGGATTTCTCAACCGACACGGTGCCGACGAGGACCGGCTGTCCCTTGCCGTGGCACTCCTTGATCTGCTCGATGATGGAAATGAATTTTCCGCGCTGGGTCTTGTAAACCGAATCGGGATGATCGATCCTTATCATTGGCATGTTGGTAGGCACTTCGACGACGTCGAGCCCGTATATCTCGCGGAACTCTGATTCCTCGGTCAGAGCCGTACCGGTCATTCCGGAAAGCTTCCCGTACATCCTGAAGTAGTTCTGGAACGTGAT
>JAGDBK010000086.1 GCA_017959065.1 Clostridia bacterium
AGGGAACTCCTCATATATGGATAAAGCATAATCTTTATTCCCATTCCTTACACCCCAATACACATCTTTAGGACCATATGAAGCGCTTTCCGTTTTAGGAGGCGAGAATGTGGTGTAATGAAGGACTGGAGGGAGTCCGTTCTTTTTTAATTCGGTAAGAAGCAGAAATGAGAGCTTTTCCTTGACGACGGCATCGCTGATGTCCATCGGCTTCAGATCTGTACTGCCAACTCTCGAAAAGTCGACGGTTTGCACTATTTCCCTCAAGAGCATTCTTCTCATCCTCACGGTTGGATTATGGTTAAAGGTCTGAAAAGTTGTATTTTAATCTTGCGATTCATTTCAAAGAGTCGTCTGTTTTGATGATGTACAACAACAAGAGATCACTCTCTATCTGGACCAAATGTATTTCTATGTTCTGGTCAGGAATTATTTCATCTGTCTCGACAAACTTTCGTTTTGGGACTTAATATAGTCTACTCCTTTCAGAAAATCAAGAACCAGTTTTGTTTTTTACGCACATTTCCGTTTTTTCATCACCACGAATATCGCAGATAATGAAGAATAAATGCTCATTTCAGGGAAGGAAACAGGGCGGAGAAAAAAGGAAAAGAGCCTATCCGATGCGCCCTCACGCACCGGATAGGGATATATTGTTTGATATGTTCGTCAGGATTACATAAAAAACCACGGTTCTTTTCTTGAGATGGCCAGGCCGATGATCCCAACGACAACGATGACAACCAAAGCGACCCGGTCTGTATTCACAACCGGGGGTGTTGGCGGGGTCGGTAAGATGGTTAATTCTGTCATGATAAATTCCCTCATTTTAAGTTCAGAAACGGATGTTGCTCGGAAGACGCGGTCCTCCGAAGTAGGCAAGAACGAAATTCGCCGCAATGACCAGGGCGAACTTACCGAGATTGACCAGCGATTTATCCGAATCGTCGATCAGCGGCATGGGTGGATTTAAGATGAACATTGTTCCCTCCTGAATAATTGATTTGAAGTAAATTGAGGCAGAGGCGGCAATGCCTCTGCCCCGGTGGTTGTTTTGTTGTGTTCAATTTGAGCGTGTTTCAGGCAAAGATCGCTGCTTGACGTCCGTCCAGGCCGAAGGCCCTGTTCAACGCGAGGTAGGAATGATCCACGCGCTGCGGCGAGTATTTCTTCACGGTTTCCGTAAATGCGTTCAGGAGACTCCAGCGCGTCGGCTCGCTGAACTCCTCATGCGATGGCTTCTTGAACTCACGGTAGACCGGAAGGATGTCGCAAGAATTGATGACGCCAAGCTCAGCAGCACGCACGATGCTGCTCCGGGCTTCATCATCATTTCTGAGCTGGATGTCCTTCAGATCTTCGCACACGGTTTCTGTCATCAGGAAATCGTCCTCCAGCGATGCGACAGCACGGTCGATCAGGTCGGTCAGTTCAAACCGGCTGGTATGCTTACGCTTGATGACGGTGGTTCCGCCAAAGGCAAGGTTGGAACAGACAAGGACGACGATCCCGGCAGACAGGCCGACAGCAAGGGATTTGTCGTGACTGTTGCGAATGCCGATGCAGCGATGCCATTGAGGAGAGGATGAACGGGCGATTTCCATCACGCCGAACATCTTCTGTCCTTCACTAGCAAGACCGAATCTTTCGTCCTCAATCCCCCATCGATGAGCCTTGATAACTTCGGTTACGGCATCGATCACATTGATATGCGGAACGGGTTTCCATGAGGCGGTTGAGCTGGGAGTGTCGACGCGGGCGATCTCATCCCTGCTCACGTACTTTCCTTCTTCCATTATCAGCATAATTCAACCGACCTTCCTGTGAACCGCTTTGCAACGGCTACCGTAGGCGCACTCTGCACAGTTCATGCAGGATTCAATCGGGACGAAGAGACCATTGTTGACGGCTTTCTCAATTTGTCCTGCAAGGTAAACGAAACGGTCAAAGTCGTCGCTCGTTCTGAGCGTGTAGAACTGGTGATGAGCAGGCGTCTTTGCTTTCGTGTACACGTCGAACCGGAAAACAGGATTCACGCCGTACTTCTTCATGTAGGCGTAGGCGAACG
>JAGDBK010000087.1 GCA_017959065.1 Clostridia bacterium
TGGAACCATCTCGAACAACAGGTAGCCCAGAATTACCACCACGTAATAGGCTCCCAGAAGCAGGATATCGAAATCGACCCTCAACAGGCTTCTGCGTTTTACCAACTGGGCAAGTCCCAGCACTCCAAAGCACATGCATACGATGATCGGGACAAGACCAAGCCAATCTGTGATCGTATAGACCAACAAATGTACACCGGTCAGTCGGTGAAACCACACATTGGCCGCGGCAAAGCCGATCTCCGTTCCATATGGGCCTGTATTCTGTACGTCGATATGCCGGATTAATACAGTCCATAGGGCAAAGACCGCCAGCAGCACGATTCCCGCCAACAATTCTATTTTTCTGGTTTCTTTCATTTTCAATCCATCCTTTCTGTGACACTTGGTCAGACAGAATGTAATGGACGGTCATGAAAAACGAAAGAATCGCTCCGTCACATCTGCGATACGAATCGTGTCATTGCTTTATCAGAGCTTTTTCTCGGCAACAAGGACTGTCCAGCCCTCGCGATCTACTTTGCCTATCATATCGAGGGTCTCCCTTACAAATTCCGAGTTGTCGAGGTCTTTGACCCCTGACACGTGCATAGTATAGCACAGACTTTTTACTAAACTGTGTCTTCTTGCGTTATTCCTAATCTTTTTTTCATCCGAACTAAAAATGGCGGGAAGTGCACTGCACACCTTCACAGGATTTTTGGGTATATTCATGGGTGTTTTGGGTTCCCTACCAGGCGTCAGACAGGAGGAATGGGCCGTATTTTCAAATTTCAACCCGGATTTCATGAGATAGCTCATCCGGTTCTCGAGCCTGCTGTAGGCTCTGATTAGCAGCCATTAGCAGAATCCTGCATTTTTGCTAATGGCTCATTAGCAGATCCACGTCCGAAGCCCTATGTAAGGTTCATAATAAAGTGGGTGCCTCTGCGTTAATCGTCAGAGACACCCACGCTATTTGTGGAGAGAAAAGGAATCACTTGTCCATAGCTTTTGCAAGAGCCTTTAGAAGAGCAGCTGTCTCCGGGTTCCCCAAGAGCTTCATTAACGTTTCCATATCGCTTGAAGGCCTTTCCGGTGTGCTGTTGTGTTCTTCAACATCACTGCCAGTACTTGGTCGTGATTTTGACGAATCCTGAATCGTGATTTCCGCGACCCCAGAATCGTGATTTTCACGAGTCTTGAATCGTGATTCCACAGGGTTATCCACCGGGAGAAAGTTCTTTACATAAAGAAGCCAATTTGATTATGCATATTGCTCTCTCTTATGCATTTTTACAATAGGCAAAATGCCAAGCATGTAGTAGAAGAAACAAAGAAGTCAAGGAAAAAGACAATCCCCGAAAACGTAGTGTTTTCGGGGATTTTGGCGTCTCCGGCGGGATTCGAACCCACGACCTATCGCTTAGGAGGCGATCGCTCTATCCTGCTGAGCTACGGGGACTAATTCACTTTTATACATTCTCCGACGAGCCATAGGTAAGATTCTTAGGAGGCGAACGCTCTATCCTGCTGAGCTACAGAGACAGGCATATGATAACACGCAGTGTTCGATCAAGGGAACACGCATGTCAGAAACCAGCTTTATCAAAAAACAGATAACCGGGCGATTCCGAATCAGTACTGGAGGATTGTATCGACGTTATATTCCTTCAGTGTTTCGCGTCCGGGGAGATCACAGAGCTCGATGACAAAGCAGCAGTCCACGACCTGTCCGCCTGCCTTTTCGCAGAGCTTCGCGCACGCAAGGGCCGTTCCGCCGGTCGCGAGAAGATCGTCTACGACAGCAACTCTCTGGCCGGGTTTGATGGAATCCTCATGGATCTGGAGGGTATCCGTACCGTACTCCAAAGCGTACTCATAGCTGATCGTCTTATAGGGGAGCTTGTCCGGCTTGCGGGCAAGGACAAGACCCACGTTCAGCGCCTCCGCAAGCGCCGCGCTGAAGATGAAGCCTCTTGCTTCCGGGCCTACGACCACGTCGACCTTTTTCTCCTTCAGGATGGCGGCCATCTGGCCGATCAGCTCATGGAATCCGTCCGCGTCTGCGATCAGCGGCGTAATGTCACGGAAGAGAATGCCTTCTTTCGGAAAATCCGGAATACTGCGAACGAGTGACTTGAGGTCCATAAAATATCCTCCTGAAAGTTTTAGTGATCGAATGACTGTTTCATGTCACGAACCAATTTACTATATCACAGATTCGTGAAAAAAGGAAGTGTTTTTATCATATATTGAAGAGCTTCCTGCGGGCCGTCTGATCCTTTGGCCCCGGTTCAGGGGTCTCTTTCAAATACTTTTCCGATCACAGTACAGATCAGGAATGCGACGATGTCGACCGCTACGATCGTTGATCCTACGGGCGTGCCCGCGAGGGTCGAGATCACGAGCCCCAGCAGCGCGCAGATGACGGAAAGGATGGCGGAACATACCGTCACGGACAGGAAACTCCTGTTGACCCGCATCGCGGAAAGCGCCGGGAAGATCACGAGCGCGGAGATCAGCAGGGATCCCACAAGGTTCATCGCGAGCACGATGATGACCGCGATCACGACCGCGATCAGAAGATTGTACAGATCCGCCTGCACGCCGGTCGCTTTGGCGAACGTCTCGTCAAAGGTGACGGAGAAGATTTTCTGGTAGAAAAACACAAAGATCACGACGACGGCGAGGGAGAGGCAGATGCAGAGCCAGACCTCGGAAAGGGTCAGCGTCAGGATCGAGGTGGAGCCGAACAGGGTGGAGCAGACATCTCCGGCGAGGTTCGAGGACTTGACCGGAAAGATGTTCAGCATGAGGTAACCGATCGCGAGAGCGCCGACCGAGATCATGGCGATCGCGGCGTCCCCTTTGATCTTCGTGTTCTGCCCGCTCTTTAAGATCAGGATCGCACTGATCACGGTCAGGGGCAGAACAAGCAGCATCTCGTTGCCAAGTCCCAACACCGCGGCAATGGCCATGACGCCAAACGCCACATGCGAGAGCCCGTCACCGATGAAGGAGTAGCGTTTCAGCACGAGCGTAACGACGAGCACCGATGCACAAAGGGCGATCAGAACGCCCACGATCAGCGCATAGCGCACAAACGGATATGAAAAAGATATGCTCAGTTTCTCAAACATCTCAGTTTAAAGCCTCCCGCAATACGGCAAGATCCTGTTCCATGACCGACAGATAATCCGCCCCTGCTGCCAGATCCTGCTTAGATACCGACTGCATGGAATCAAGCATCAGGATCTTTGCGCTTTTATCTGCAGTATTTGATACGATCGTCTCCGCGATCTTCCCATCGGACCCGTCTATGATGAGTACCGTAGGAAGTGCGAGTTCATCGACCTTCTTTGCCAGAAACGTGACCGTTTCAAAGCTTGCTTCCGTTTCGGCAGCGCATCCGGAAAACGCCGCATAATATGTAAGGCCGTAATCATCCGCCAGATAACGGAACGGGAAACGGTCTCCAAACAGGAGCGTGTTCCGCGCTGCGCCATTTACCGTTTCCCGGTATGCTTCATCAAGCGCATGCAGTTTTTCCGCATACGCGTTCAGATTCGACTCATAGAGATCGGCATGCGCCGGATCGACCGCGGCAATTGCCTCTTCGATCGCCTGGCAAAACCGGGCCGCATTTTTAAGGGAAAGCCCTACATGTTCGTCAGACTCGGCTTCCCCGCCCTCCTCCTCTTCTTCCGCAGCCTGCATGCCTTCGACGGTTTCTTCCA
>JAGDBK010000012.1 GCA_017959065.1 Clostridia bacterium
AGAAAACTCATTCTATCAGAAACAGTATACCATTCGGCAGAGCAATAAGCAAGAATATTACGTATTCTTTTTGGGTTACCAGCCATAATACAGGTTATCGATCCATTGTGCAAATAATCTTTCATCAAAAACTATAAGCAGCTCTTTTCCGCAATTCATCTCCCACCTTTAGAGGTCGGAGTCTTCTTGCTGAGCCGCTGATAAAGACAAATCCAGTTTGATTTTTTAGGAGAATCGAAAATGAAGCGTTTCTTCGTTTTACTTCTAATCCTTATGTTTCTTGCCCCGGCTGTCGTATCCTGTTCCGGCGACAGGACAGGACCTTCTCAGATTCCTGAAGAGCAAACCGGCACATCGGATTCCGTGAACGCCGGCATTCTGACCAAGGACGTCGAACCGATGAGCAGCGATCTGGCGGATCTCGATTATTCCGGCAGGACAGTGACTATACTGTCGAGACCGTCCACAGACGAGTGCGCACAGAACGAGATCTCCGTCGAGGAACTGACGAATGAGCCGGTAAATGACGCGGTCTTCAACAGAAACGCTTTTGTCTGCGAGACCCTGGGGCTAAAGGAGATAAAAAACGTCTCCGCTCCTTCGGGGCCCTACTCGGGATCAATAGGTGAAAAAGTCAATATAATGGTCTCTTCCGGTGACCAGACGTATGATATCGTCGCCGGATCCGTCTACTACGATACACCGCTTATAAATCAGGGCATGATGTACGACCTGTATGACAACGGCATCGAAACATATCTTGACCCGTCAAAACCCTGGTGGGCACATTACTGGATCGAACAGGCCGAGACCGGCGACAGGCTTTACTGCATAACCGGCGCCCCTGCACTTTCCCTGACAAGACTCATGTTCGTAATGTACTACAACAAGGATCTCGGCGAGAGTCTCGGAGTAGAGGATATGTATAACGTCGTCAATGAGGGAAGATGGACGGTGGACTACCTGAACGAGACAGTATCCCCCCTGTACCGCTCACTCAACGGTGATGATGAAAAAGACGCCGAAGATCAGTACGGGCTTCTGATCAATCACTATGAAAACTGCGACATGTTCTGGAGCTCATTCGACATGTCGATGGTCAGAAGAAATGACGAAGGCTGGTTCGAATTCGACTCATCTGGGCAGGAGAAAATATCGTCTGCATTCGAAAAGGTATTCTATCTTATCAGAGAGAACCCGGGCACTTTCGACACCGGGACATCCGAGGGATTCGACAAGGCACGCGACATGTTCTCCGACGGCAACGCGCTTTTCGCGGCTCTCCATCTCTATTTCGCGGAAAGCAAAGAAATGCGGAACATGCAGGACGAATACGGGATCCTTCCCATACCCAAGTACGACGAGACGCAGAAGAACTACTACACATACTCCCACGACCAGTACAGCGTGTTCATGATCCCGAAGACGGTCGCCGATTCCGGAATGAGCGGCGCGGTACTTGAGATAATGGCTTATGAATCCTACAGATCTCTTCAGCCCACATACTATGATCTCGTCCTTAAAGGAAGGTACGCCAACGACCCGCAGTCGCGGTCGATCCTTGACACCGTAACAGCAAACATTATGGTGGATTCGAGCTGGATATACGGTATGCAGATCGGCCAGCCGGAGGCGGCTGTGTTCAGAGACCTTATTTATGACAACATTAAAAGTTTCGCTTCATCATGGGCAAAGCAGGCGAGGATGCTGCCGGTATTCATCAAGTCGTTCAGGGAGATCATCGAAAAGCTCGAATACTAACCCCCATGTTCCCCGTCAAGAGCGAAACCACTCTGTCCCGGTTACCGTTTTTCTGTATAATCAGTTTATGAATTAATCGAAACGGCTGCTGTCCATTTTGAAGGACAGCAGCCGTTTTTATTGGCAGTGCAGTGATCCGTATTCAGATCTTCTCCATCATAAGCAGTTCCGCAGTGAGCGCTCCTCTGAGGGGAACATTGATCCCGCGGTATTTGAGGTCGTACCCGCTTACCGTAAACGTTTCTTCCGTCCTGTAATCGGTGATCTTGTAGTCGAATGAAGCGTTTATCCCCTTCAGCTTGACCGTGCAGTCTGTCTGCCCGGGGTCGAAATTGCAGAACAGTCCCAGCATATCTCTTGTCCTGTCGTCAGACGCCGCCTCCAGTACCCCCACTCCGGTCGCGTCAAATGATCTGAACGCCGGCGTGTGGTGGAAAAGTCTGCAGGTCGGCAGGAAGGGCCGTGCAAACTCTCTGTAGTATTTCATGAATTTTCCGGTCTTTTCTGTAATCGGCAGCGAAGGCCGTGTGAACATCGCCAGCATGAGATGGTAATCCGGGTCAACGTGATTCCAGAGTCTGAGCGCTGTGAGGATCTCCGGGGGCAGACACATGGACATGCCGTTGAAAATGGTGAATGCTCTAGGAGCCTCAAGATTATCCGATATCCATGTGTGATCGAAGAACCTGAGCATACCGAGATCGGTGCGTCCTCCTCCGGAAGCGCAGTTTTCGAACACAGTATCGGGAAATCTCCGGCGGATCCTGTCCCACATAGCGTACATATTTTCATTATACCGGAAATCCACCGCCTCTCCGCGCCCGTCTTCCCAGTTCATGACCCACGGTGCGTAATAGTCGATATTGCAGTCCAGACGGAAAAAGTTCACCCCTGTCTCTTCCAGGACGCGGCAGATCTCCGCCTCTATTTTATCGCATACGTCTTTCCTGCTGAGATTGTAGAATCCGCTCTCACCTATTGAGAACCATATCCCGTCGAGCTCGCCGTGGATTATCTCGTCTTTCTCGTTCTTCATGAACATGTCATGATCGCTTTTCATAAGTCTGGACTTGCTTCCGATCCGCTCGGTCTCCATCCAGAGCCCGACTCTGATTCCTATGCTCCTGCAGTAGTCGGACAGTTCCCTGAAGCCGTTCGGATACAGTCCCGGACTCGCCTCCCAGTCTCCGGAATACTCAAGATAGTTCCCGGGTTCTTCGGAGAACCAGTCAGCGTCCCTGTAATAAATATCGTATCCGTTCTCCAGAGCCTTCCCGGCGTTCTCCTTGTCGTCGCCTACATTTCCGACGCCCCGGTTCTCTATGAACACCTTCCCTCTGAAGGACTTCGGGATATAGTTGTTCCTTATGTGTTCATGCATCTGCTGAACGGAACCGTCGAGGTCTCCGATCACCTTTGAGACCAGGATCTCGGGAGATCTTAGAGTCTCGCCCGATTCGATCATGCGGATAGGCTTCAGTCCGTCGATCTCAGCAGCAAACGCGAGAACGCCTTCTCCTGCGGGGGAATTTCTGAAATCGAATGTGAACTGGTATCCCCCCGAATAAGCGAGCTGCATCGCATAGGTCACGCCTATGATCCTGTTTTCCAGGACACAGAAGGGATGACGGTAACGGAATCTGTTGAACCTGCCTCCGAAACTGTACTTGTCGCTGTGCAGCTCATGCCATTTGAACTGTCCCTCGTATCTCCATTCCGTATTCTCAAAATATCCTAGACGGTACGGGGTGTCAAGATCCTCGCGGATCTTGTTCTTCCACGACTCCATATACTCCATCCTGCCGGACATGACGGCAAGTCTGGTCAGAGCACAGGCATGATCCGATGTGTTCCTTACCTCGATCCACCGCGATATGCACCCCGTCCCGTCAAGTTTCGTACAAACCGCGACCTCCGTCCCTACGATGCGGTGCCTCAGAAGAACGCTGACGGACAGGCAGTCTCCGCTGTCCTCCCTTCGGCTTTCTATGAATTCCCAGTGATCGATCAGAGACATCCCGTCAAGTTCAACGATGAAAACGCTTGACTCGGTTCTGTCGGGAAATTTCAGATAATTCGCATCAGCCCTCCAGTTGGGACCGCCGTTAACGAACCCGCATGAAAGAAGGACCCCGTTATAGAGCCATTCAACATACTTGATCCTGCCGTCGTCATATTCGAAAAAATCATTGCCGTTGTCCTGCGTGTGTTTAAAATCCATAATTCCGTCCCTTTCGCCCGAAATGAACTGAACCGCTGTCACCGTTCGGCAAACGCGTAATCCAATAATCCGGTACCCCGTATCATCAGGGGTATTCGACTGTTACTTCCGCTTTCATTATAACATCAGCGCGCGGCAATGTCGACAGAAAAAAGATAAACGTTCATCCGTCATCCGTTTACCGTATATTCTTATTGATTTCCGACTCGGAATAGAGCATAATTTATGTATGAAAAATATGCCTTCCGGAGAAAAGCAGAAGATGAAAATCACAGTAATCCACGGACAGAATCACAAAGGATCGACATGGCATGCAGCGGAAGAACTTCTGAAAAACATAGACACCGAACACGAATGCAGGGAGTTCTATCTGCCGCGGGATCTTGATCACTTCTGTTCGGGCTGTCTGGCATGCCTGAAATCGAGGGACAGATGTCCTTTCTGGCCGGAAAAAGAACCTATCGACCGGGCTCTCAGAGAATCGGATCTGCTGATCTTTACCACTCCGACATACTGCATGCTGCCGTCAGCGCCTTTGAAGGCTTTCATGGATCTTTTCTTTACAAACTGGATGAGCCACAAGCCATACGCTGAAATGTTTTCCAAACGGGCCGTCGTTATTTCCACCGCCGCCGGGGCAGGAGCAAAAAGGGCTACGGGACCGGTCGCGGAGATGCTCCTATACTGGGGAGTCCCAAAAATCTGGAGGTACGGTCTGGCGGTGAACGCCTGCAGCTGGGAGAGCATGCCTGAAAAAAAGAAGGCCGTCATCATCAAAGACATGAAAAAACTCGGAAAAAAGCTGTCCGTCGGGAAAATACCGCACGTCGGTATAAAAACCAGAGCGCTGTTCCGGCTGATGAAAGGAATGCAGAAGGCAGACTGGGGAGCATCCCCCGATGAAAAACAATACTGGCAGGAAAACGGCTGGCTTGACGGTAAAAAGCCGTGGGTTCAGTGACTGAAACAGTCCCAGGACAAATGAGGTTACAGTACAGAATGAAGAGCATATTGATCACCGGCGCATACGGCGGCATGGGGTATGCCACGGCGAAAGCCCTGTCCGAAAGAGGATATACCGTATTCGCGCTCGACAGAGACATAAAGGACGCGGAGACGAACATTATACCGGTACGGACGGATGTAACGGACCCGGAGAGCGTCAGAAAAGCGTTCGAGTCTGTCTGCTCACTGACAGATGAACTGTATGCAATCATACATTTTGCGGGAATATACCGGCTCGATTCGCTAGTGGAGATAAGTGAGGAACGCTTTACGGGAATTTTCGACGTAAATCTTTTCGGAGCGTACAGGGTCAACAGGGCGTTTCTGCCGCTTCTGAAAAAAGGCAGCCGCATAATCCTGACAACGAGCGAACTCGCGCCGTTGTCTCCTCTTCCGTTCACTGGCATTTACGCTATTACTAAAACCGCGCTGGACAATTACGCTTTTTCGCTGAGGATGGAACTTCAGCTGCTCGGGATCAGCGTCTCGGTGATCCGTCCCGGCGCAGTCAGGACAGGTCTACTCTCGGCATCCACCGAAGAGCTTGACCGATTCTGTCAGCGCACGCGCATATATACTTACAATGCGGAACGGTTCAGAAAAATAGTTAACGGCGTAGAGTCTAAAAACATTGCTCCGCAGGCAGTGGCCGGAAAGGCAGTGCGCGCGCTTTCCGCGAAAAAGCCGAGATACGTGTACAATATCAACCGCAATCCTCTCCTGCGTATCCTGAATATCATGCCGGCAGGGCTCCAGACACGCGTCATAGGGAAGATTCTGAGATAGCAGATATCACGGTCTGCGGTCTTCCCCTCTGTCACCTGGCGAAAACCGCACAATTACAGGCGAAAGGATTCTGAGATGGAAATAATCGAATACGGAAACAGAAACGCGGACACCGTCCTTCTTCAGCCTGTCGACGGACACGATCTTTACTTCATCGAAGACGAGATCTCAGTTATCCGCAAGGGCCTTGAAGAGGATCTCAGATTCATCGCCTTCAGGGTCAGCGACTGGAACAGAGACCTCTCCCCGTGGAACGCTCCGGCAGTATTCGGCGGATATGACTTCGGCTGCGGAGCATCCGAAACGCTGGAACAGATAATCAAGGTCTGTGATGACAGATCGAAATCATACTTTATCGGAGGGTATTCTCTGGCAGGCCTTTTTTCACTGTGGGCCGCTTATCAGACAGGACTGTTCCGCGGCGTTGCCGCCGCCTCCCCTTCCGTTTGGTTCCCCGGTTTCACGGAATACATCGGTTCCCACGGGATAAAGAGCCGCTGCGTTTACCTCAGTCTTGGAGACAAGGAGGAAAAGGCCCGGAATAAGGTAATGGCGACCGTCGGGGAAAAGATCCGCGAAACATATAAGATCCTTAAGGAGCAAAAAGCGGACTGCATCCTTGAATGGAACGATGGAGGCCATTTCAAAGAAGCCGGTCCGAGGACAGCAAGGGCCTTCCGGTGGGTGCTGGCCCGGAAGCAGCAAAAAACGGAATTCGCGGGCGGAATGATGAAAAGTGTTATCGGGACGCTCGTCAAAGGGATTATCGACCGTCCTGTCGGCAGTCATCACCCGGAGTATACGGAAATGATATATCCAGTTAACTATGGTTATGTCGAAGGCGTGTTCGCCGGAGACGGAGCCGAGCAGGATGTGTATGTGCTCGGCACAGACAGGCCGCTGCTGGCATTTGAAGGAAAAGTGATCGCCGTCTTCCACCGTTTCAATGACGACGAAGACAAATGGATAGTGTCGCTGGACGGAAAAGATTACACAGATGCCGAAATCCTGGAGAAGATCGGCTTTCAGGAAAAGTATTTCGAAGGCAAACTGTTTCGCTGACCAATTTCCGCCTTTTTTCTCTGTTTGATGCCTGAATGCTGTTTGATTTCTGCGATTAATATTCTATAATAATATAAACATCAGATGTTTTTGAATCCTGCCGGGATATTGTTCCGGCTCGTGAGGTTTTAACTATGAAGAGATTAACTGCGCTGCTGCTTGTATTTATGGTCGTCACCGCTTCGATCTCCTCATGCGCTCCCGAAACGGGGGACTCATCCTCTCCGGAAGTTGCCAAAGCAACTGATGCGGCTGACACAGACGGCGGATCATCTCAAGATTCCGGCAAGACGACGGAATCTCAGGGAACGGAACAGATACCGGAGACCGGCGGAGCAAATGAATACGTCCCGCCTGAAGACGGTTCGTTCACGGTATGCGGCTATGACCTCGCGGATTATTCCGTGCTGATCGGGCCTAACGCATATTCCAAGAAGTTTCAGGATGAACTCATGACTTCTCTCGAGAGTTCGACCGGATCCAGATTTTTCCCAGTCGTGACCACAAGCAAATCATTTGATACAGAGCCTAAAAAAGAACATGAGATACTGTTCGGGATGAACTACCAGAGAGACGGCATGCCTGAAGCGGACTATTCCAAGAACTGCTACGGTGCGACAGCCGACGGTACCGTTTACTTCCGGTGCCCCAACGCGGAAGTCTACGGATACGTCTGGCGTCTCTTTCTCGAGGAGTTCCTCGGAGTCGCCCCGGGATCCGGGGAGAAAAGCGCCGGGTGCGCCATAACCGAATTCTACCGCGAACTGCCCTCTTTTGATACGAATATGCTGGCTGAACTCGGTTACACAATGGTCTTTAAAGACGATTTTGAAGAAGACGAACTCGATATGGACGTCTGGCGCAACCGCGGGTCGGGCACATCGAGAAACGGATATACGGCTGCTTCACAGGTATCGGTTAGAGACGGGAATCTCATTTTAAGAGGAGAGTACCTCGCCGACGGCGAATACGGTGAAGGATGGTATTCCGCAAGCGTCGCTCTCAGAAAGTGGTACTGCCGCGGATATTTCGAGGCATATCTGAAATGCTCGCCGTATACCGTGGACGGCGATTTCAGTTCCGCCTTCTGGATACAGGGGCCGAACCCGTATACGGCTGAACAATCCCGCGGCGGCGCGGGACCCGGAGGAGCGGAACTTGACATAATGGAGATATTCGATATCAATGATTTTCACTTCGGCATCTGGCTAACTGGAGTCGACGGAAGCACCGAGTTGTCCCATGAGGGCGGGATCCACCAGACTGCAGACCGAGTTTACGAGGATTACCATAAGATAGCTCTTCTATGGGATGAAGATAAGTACATGTTCTTCTTTGACGGGCTGCTGGTCAACTGCACCGATTTTGCCTACGGTACGTCCGGTGTCGAGGAGGAGGTAATTTTCTCTCTCGGGATCGCCGAGGAGACCGAACTGACGGAGGACACCGTCAGGGAGATGTTCGTCGACTACATCCAGATATGGCAGAAGCAGTGACCAACGGCAAGGATTCCATCA
>JAGDBK010000013.1 GCA_017959065.1 Clostridia bacterium
AAGATATCCAAGGCAGCAATGCTGGAAGGTCACTTGAAGACGACGAGTTTGATAGGTCGGGAGTGTAAGTGCAGTAATGCATTGAGCTGACCGATACTAATAGACCGACTGCTTGAACTGTCCCTTATGAGATACGCTGAAGGTATCTCCGGGATGTTCCTGTTGCTTTGAGTTTCGGTTTTACTTTGCTCTTTTATTCGGTTTTGAGTGAACACTCGGTCTTCAGGAGACGGAAAGCCGAGGGGCACTAAATGCACCTTTAGCTCAGTTGGTAGAGCAACTGACTCTTAATCAGTGGGTCCCGGGTTCGAATCCCTGAAGGTGCACCATAGGATATGACGCGAGAGCGTTGTATATAGAAGTGAGTCAGTGTTACAAACGCGCAGGGTCCACCCGTTCCCATTCCGAACACGGAAGTTAAGCTGCGCAGTGCTGAAGATACTCGGCTGGAGACGGCCCGGGAAAATAGGTCAATGCTGACACACTAGTCGGTGTTTCAAACGCGCAGGGTCCACCCGTTCCCATTCCGAACACGGAAGTGAAGCTGCGCAGTGCTGAAGATACTCGGCTGGAGACGGCCCGGGAAAATAGGTCAATGCCGACACAAAGAGAACACGGGTGACTTTTTGTCACCCTGTTCTTAAAATACGACATATTCCTCCTTAGCTCAGTTGGTAGAGCGCGTGACTGTTAATCACGATGTCGCTGGTTCGAGCCCAGCAGGGGGAGCCATTGGGGCCAATAGCTCAGTTGGTTAGAGCTACCGGCTCATAACCGGTCGGTCCGGGGTTCGAGTCCCTGTTGGCCCACCATACGAAAACACCGTTTCAGACGATCTGAAACGGTGTTTTCGGTTCTGCCTGAAAGACCTTGAAAAGGCCGTGAGTATTGCCATGTTAAGAAGACTGTGATATAATTCTATCCGGTTGTGAAACAGTTCGTGAAAGGAGGGTTCCGTCATTGAAGAAGTTCTGCTCGCTTCTGCTTATAGTTGTTTTCATAATATCCATGACCTCATGCCGGGACGCCTCGGACGGACCCGGAACAGACGCAACGGATCCGGACATGCTCACAGTGACCGCCGGCCCGGAAGATACGGAAACCGAATACTCAAGTCAGACTGAAGATCCTGTTTCTTCTGACATCGATACCATTGACCGCGATTCGAATGACACTCTGGTCACGGATCCCCCGGAGGAGGATACGTCCTCCGGAAAGACGAATGAAGGAAGCGCAACGGCTTCGACCGAAAAGCCCGCCGAGACCACCTCGAAAACTCCCGTGACCACTGCCCCGCCGTCAACTCAGTCTCCGGTCACGACCTCTCCGGAAACGACTGTCCCTGTCACGACGGCTCCGGAGACCACCATTCATGTTCACGATTTCAAGATCGTTTCACGTACGGAACCCACATGTTCGGTACCCGGCAAAGCTGTTTACTCTTGCGCGTGCGGACAGAGCTATACCGAGGAGATAGAGACGCTCCCACATGACTATGCGGAAGCCACATGCGTCACTCCGGAAACGTGCCGCGTCTGCGGTGCGACAAGAGGAGGCACCGCGCGGAGCCACTATGTAAAGAACGGAAAATGCGTTAACTGCGGCAAGGAAGTGCTCATCATCGGAATAACATCGGACCAGCTGCTTTCGCTCATCGGTCAGCCGGACGAGATACTTCGCGAAAACACGATTTCCGGGACAGTTTTTTCATATATATATAATAATGTAAGCAACCCTCTTGATCTGAGGATCTACCAGATCCTGGACAATACCGTTTGCGGAGTTTACGCAGCCGGTAAAGACAGACTGTTCTGCCATATGCCGTCAGCCATAATATACGAACCCACCACCTGCAGCGAGGAGATGAACATCGAATCCAACAACGACATGGATGTTATCTCTTTTTACGACATTACCGGAGGCGGAGGACTAATGGCGGTGTGGGCAAAGCTCGTCGGTTTCAGATACGGTCTGGACACGATGAGCCAGACAGTAACATTCGGCGGCAAAACGGTAAGCGACTACAGCGTTCAGGAAAAGCTGTGCCTCTATATCAACAATTACTACCGGGCATGCAACGGACTGCCGGGGCTGGTCTACTCACCGGAGGCCGGTTCCATTTCCCTTTACCACAGCATAGACATGGGGGATAACGATTACTTCGACCACGTGGATCCGAACGGCGCTTCGGTCGGGACCAGACTTGACGGCACAGGAGTAGACTACAAGGCCTGCGGTGAAAACATCCATGCCGGATATATTTATATAGATGACTTTCAGACGACGAACGTTTTCCACATCGTCAACAGCTGGTACAATTCTCAGAGCCACAGAGAAGTGATGCTCAGATCACGCTACACTCATTTCGGAGCGGGATTTTACGAGAAACCGGGATCCTACTATCTGTTCTATTCCACAGAAGTCTTCTTCTGCCTGTTTGAAGATCAGGACCAGGATCAATAACGCAAAAAAACTATCGGGCGCATGCAGACTACTTAAGATCTGCATGCGCCCGATTTTTTTGTATTCAGGTCAATATTCGAATTCCCCTTCATAGACCTTGACGGCGCTGCCGGTGAGGACCGCCTTCCCGCCGGAATACCTGACTTTCATTTCTCCTCCGGAAAGGCGTACTGTTATCTCCTTCCTCTCATCGCAGAACCCGTTCGCCACCGCGGCCGCGACTGCGGCGACTGCCCCGGTCCCGCATGCAAGCGTTTCACCGTTGCCGCGTTCCCATACGCGCATCCTTATAGTCCCGGAATCGATTATCCTGACGAATTCCGTGTTGACCCTTTCCGGGAACAGGGGCGAATTCTCAAACTGCGGACCTATTCTGCCAAGATCGAGGGAATCGATGGAGTCGCAGAAGACCACACAGTGCGGGTTTCCGACGGAAAGGCAGGTTATCCTGTATTCAGACTGTCCGATCCTGGCAGGTTCGTCGATCACTGTTCCCTTTTTGCTGAGTACGGGTATCTCATCAGGAACGAAACTGACTTTTCCCATGTCGACCGATACGGAGCTCACTTTTCCGTCCCGGAAGAACAGTTTTAGCTCATGTATCCCGCTTGCGCTTTCGACTTTAACGGTGTCGCCGTCTACAAAGCCGTTGTCGTAGAGATATTTTCCGACGCACCTGATATTGTTTCCCGCCATTTTGCCCTCGCTGCCGTCCCTGTTGAACGAGCGCATCTTTGCGGCTGCTCTGTCGGAATGTTCGATGAGCACGATGCCGTCGGCTCCGATGCTGTAATGCTCGGCGCACAGACTGACGCACAGCGATTCCGGACAGGTTATCTCACCGCCGAAGTTTTCTATGAAGATATAATCGTTTCCGCAGGACTGCATCTTCGTGAACCTGATCCTCCTGCGTTCCTTTCTCATGTCGTTTATATCCACAAGTTCTGCATTCCCGAGAGTGAACCTGCTCTCTATAATGTCCGCGAGCGCGTTCGCGGTATCCAGCGAAGTAAGACACGGGATCCCGTGATGCATGGCTCTTAGGTGGAGCCTTTTGTAGTCGCCCAGAGTCCCGTCTTTCACGGCGCCGGTGTATACGATATAGCTGAGTCTGCCTTCATCCATGAGAGGCAGTATCCCGTCCACCTCGACATTGTTTACGGGTATGCCGGCTTCCCCTATCGCGCGGGCGGTGCCCGGAGTTGCGAAAACTCTGATGCCGAGATCCGAAAAACGTTTGGCGAGACTAATTATCTCCTGATAGTCGGTCTCTTCCACGCTCAGAAGAACTCCAGTGCCGTCTCTCATCGAAGGCGACGGAACGGAGAACCCGGCTGCGTTCAGGCCCTTGAAAAGAGCTTCCGCTATGGTCTTGCCAATACCAAGGACCTCACCTGTCGATTTCATTTCCGGACCAAGTATCGAGTCCGCGTCCGCCAGTTTCTCAAACGAGAAGACCGGAACTTTTGCCGCAAAATAAGGCGGCGTACGGTAAAGGCCTGTCCCGAACCCAAGCTGATCCAGCTTCTGTCCGAGCATGACCTTCGACGCAAGCTCCACCATCGGAACTCCGGTCACTTTGCTGATATAGGGAACGGTACGCGACGCACGCGGGTTGACCTCTATCACATAGACCTCGTCATCGAATATCAGATACTGAATGTTCACGAGTCCTTTGGTCTTCAGCGCAAGCGCCAGGTTTTCCGAACACTCCGATATGCTTTTAAGATGCCTGTCCGAAAGATTGTACGGAGGATAGAGAGCGATGGAGTCGCCGCTGTGTATCCCTGCCCTCTCGATATGTTCCATTATCCCCGGGATAAGGACGTTTTCGCCGTCCGAGATCACGTCGACCTCAAGTTCCACGCCGGGCATGTATTTGTCCACGAGGACCGGGTTCTCGATACCGTGGGACAGTATTCTCCCCATATAGTCCTCTGTCTGGGCGTCATTCCTCGAAATAGTCATGTTCTGCCCGCCGATGACATATGACGGCCTCAGGAGGACCGGATATCCGAGCCCGTTCGCCGCCTTCACGGCTTCCTCGGACGTAAGAACGCTCATTCCCTTCGGACGGCGTATCGAAAACTGTTCCAGCAGCGCGTCGAATCTTGATCTGTCCTCGGCTATGTCTATGCTGTCCGCAGACGTCCCGAGTATCCTGATCCCCTTCCCGTCCAGATAGTTCGTCAGCTTGATTGCTGTCTGACCGCCGAAAGCGACCACTACGCCAACGGGGTGCTCAACATCGATCACGCCCTGCACGTCCTCATTCGTGAGGGGCTCGAAATACAGCCTGTCCGCGGTATCGTAATCCGTGGAGACCGTCTCGGGGTTGTTGTTGACTATCACCACGTCGTAACCCATTTCCCTCAGGGTACGCACACAGTGGACCGAACTGTAGTCGAACTCTATGCCCTGTCCGATGCGTATCGGCCCGGATCCGAGCACTATGATGACCTGTTTGTCTTTTCTGTCGATCGTCCTCGACTCGCAGAAGCTGTCCGCGCTCGAATAAAAGTACGGTGTTTCAGCTTCGAACTCCGCCGCGCAGGTATCGACCATCTTGTATGAATAATGAAATTCCGGAAGATCTTTTCTGCCTGACAGACTCGACAGTGCCCTGTCCGTATATCCAAGCCTCTTGCCTTTCCTGTACTGATCGTCAGTCATGGATCCGGATATCTCAGATTCGAAATCGGCCAGTTTCTTCATTTTATGCAGGAACCATTCGTCTATCATGGTCAGTCTGTGGATCTCGTCGATCCCGGTCCCCGCTTTAAGAGCCTCAAATATCGTAAATACCCGCCGGTCGTCCTGATCGAGAAGTCGCTCCCGTACAGGCCTGCCGTCAAGGGGTTCGTAATTAAGCGTATCAGCGGAGATCTCCAGTCCTCTTACCGCCTTCATCAGCGCCTCTTCAAAAGACTGGCCTATAGCCATGACTTCACCGGTGGCTTTCATCTGCGTTCCGAGTTTTCTCGATGACCCGGCGAATTTGTCAAACGGCCATTTCGGGAATTTCACGACCACGTAGTCGAGCGCCGGCTCAAAACAGGCGCACGTCTTCCCTGTTATGTCGTTGCCGATCTCGTCAAGGGTGTATCCGAGCGCGATCCTTGTAGTGATCTTGGCGATTGGATATCCGGTTGCCTTTGAGGCCAGCGCCGAAGACCTCGATACGCGCGGATTGACCTCTATCACGGCATAGTCGAAGCTTTCCGGGTCCAGCGCGAACTGACAGTTGCACCCTCCGACTATTCCAAGAGCGGAAACTATATCCAATGCGGCAGACCTGAGCATCTGGTATTCCCTGTCCGCAAGAGTAAGCGCGGGCGCGACCACGACGGAATCACCGGTATGGATGCCGACCGGGTCGAAATTCTCCATAGAGCAGACCGCTATCACGTTCCCCGCGGAGTCCCTCATGGTCTCAAACTCGATCTCCTTCCACCCGGAAACGCACTTCTCGACGAGTATCTGGCTTATGGGAGACGCGTCGAGACCGACGGAGGCAAGTTCGGAAAGCTCTTCCGCGGAACCGGCTATGCCTCCTCCGAAACCGCCGAGGGTATAAGCCGGTCTGACGATCACCGGATAACCTATCCTTTCCGCGGCGCCGAGAGCGGACGCGACATCCGTCGCGATCTCGGACGGGATCGTCTTCTGTCCGATGCTCTGCATCACGTTCCGGAACGATTCCCTGTTCTCGGACTTCTCTATCGCTCCGATGTCCGAACCTATGAGCCTGACCCCGTATTTCTCGAGCACACCGCTCCGGGACAGTTGCATCGCCAGGTTCAGCGCGGTCTGCCCTCCGAGTCCGGCAAGCAGAGCGTCCGGACGCTCCTTCTCTATTATCCTCGCAACCGTCTGCTCGTTGAGCGGTTCGAGATAAATCTCGTCAGCCAGATGGCTGTCTGTCATGATCGTCGCCGGATTCGAGTTTACGAGAACGACGTCTATGCCTTCCTGCTTGAGAACGCGGCAGGCCTGAGCCCCGGCATAGTCGAATTCCGCGGCCTGCCCTATCACTATGGGTCCGGAACCGATGACAAGGACCTTCCGGACAGACATATCTCTAGGCATTAGTTCCTCAACCCTTTCTATTTTCCATCATACTGATAAAACGATCGAACAAAAATCCGGTATCTCTCGGTCCGCCGCAGGCCTCCGGATGGAACTGGACAGTAAAGCAGTCCATATCCTCGTAAGCCATCCCCTCGCAGCTTCCGTCATTAGCATTGAAAAACGACATCCTGCCGATCCCCGCCAAGCCTGTGGGATCCACGGCGTAACCGTGGTTCTGGCTCGTGATATACACTCTGCCGCTCCCGGTTTCACGGACCGGCTGGTTTCCGCCCCTGTGCCCGAATTTCAGTTTGTATGTGCTCCCTCCGGCCGCAAGAGCGGTAAGCTGATGCCCGAGGCATATACCGAAGACCGGCACTTTGCCCATCATCGACCTGATTTGCGTGTACTGGAATACGTTTTCGGACGGATCACCGGGCCCGTTTGAGAGAACGACCCCGTCCGGGGAACCGGAAAGGATCTCATCCGCGCCCGAGGTCGCCGGAAAGACCGACACTTCGCATCCCCTTGCCGTAAGATTCGTTATGATGCTGCGCTTGACCCCGTAATCCACGAGACTCACGCGGAATCTCGGCTCGGAATCGGGCCGGCAGACATGTATGCTTTTGCAGGTCACGGAACCGACCGCGAAACGGAGCGCCGCTTCCCCAGCCATTCTGTCAAACGCGCCGGCGTCATCGCTGATCACGGCATCCATTACTCCGAATTCCCTGATGGTCCGGGTGATCTGCCGGGTATCGACACCGCATATCCCGGGTATTCCGTTGTCGCTCAGGAATCTGTCGAGCTGTCCCTCGGACCTGAAGTTCGACGGAAAATCGCACATTTCCCTGACGACATATCCGCGCGCGGCGCTCTTTCCCTCAAAATCCGGACTTATCTTTCCGCAGTTCCCGATAAGCGGAAAAGTCTGAACTATGATCTGCCCCGCGTATGACGGGTCTGTCAGGGTCTCGTTGTATCCCGTCATCCCCGTGGTGAACACAAGTTCGCCCGCGGCGTCGCCACGGGCGCCTATCCGTTCACCCTTATATACGTCTCCGTTTGCAAGAATTAAATATGCCATCCTGTCATTCTTCCTTTACAGCAGCTGACCGGACCGCTCATTCCCCCGATCAGATCAGGGTCGCGGCCATAACGGCTTTGATAGTGTGCATCCTGTTTTCCGCCTCGTCGAACACGACAGACCTTTCGCTCTCGAAAACTTCGTCGGTCACTTCCATGCAGTCAATCCCGAATCTGTCGTAGATCGACCGGCCGACACCTGTTTCTAGATCGTGGAAGGCCGGAAGACAGTGCATGAAAACGCACTGGGACCCAGCGGCATCCATAATCTCCGAAGTTACTCTGTACGGGGACAGATCCTCTATCCTTTCCTTCCAGACCTCGTCCGGCTCGCCCATGGACACCCATACATCGGTATAGATCACGTCAGCTCCCCTGACGGCTTCGGACGGATCGGTGCAGAACGAAAGCCTAGAGCCCGTGCTCTCCGCGATCCGCATGCATGTTTCGGTAAGTTCTTTTCCCGGAAAGTATTTTTCCGGAGCGCATGCGGTGAAATCCATCCCCATCTTGGCGCACCCGACCATGAGAGAGTTCCCCATGTTGTATCTGGCATCGCCCATATATACCAGTTTCCTTCCGGCTAGGCTTCCGATCTTTTCCCTGACTGTCAGGAAATCCGCGAGTATCTGCGTCGGATGGAACTGATCCGTGAGACCGTTCCATACGGGGACCCCCGCATACCTTGCGATCGTCTCGACCCTTTCCTGTCCGTATCCCCGGTATTCGATACCGTCGAACATCCTGCCGAGAACTCTCGCGGTGTCCGCTATGGATTCCTTCTTGCCTATCTGCGAAGCGGCCGGATCCAGATATACGGAATGCATCCCGAGATCAGCGGCCGCGACCTCGAAAGAACACCGGGTCCTCGTGCTGGTCTTCTCGAAGATCAGCGCGATGTTCCTGCCCTCGCACAGACGGTGCGTCTCACCGCTTTTTTTCATTTTTTTGAGTTCGGCGGAAAGACCGAGAAGGCCGTCTATCTCCTCCGGAGTAAAATCCAGGAGTTTCAGAAAACTTCTTCCCTTGAGTGAAAACATATCAGGATCAACTCACTTTCGAACAGACTTCAATGATGATCTTTACCGCTTTCATAAGCAGATCGTCCGGAATGTTCAGGGCAGGCAGAAGCCTTACCCTGTCTTTAGCCGTCAGACAGAGCACGCCTCTTTCCATACATTCAGCCACTACCTCGGCGGCGGGTCTTTCCGTCTTTATCCCGATCATCAGGCCGAACCCCCTGACGTCCGTTACGCCCGGAGCTCCTTTGAGCATGGAAAATACGGCTGCGCTCTTGTTTCTTACGCTCTCGAGCAGTTCATCGTCTATCCTGCCGAGTATGCTCAGGGCGCCCGCGCAGGATACCGGATTGCCGCCGAACGTCGAACCGTGGTCGCCGTACCCGAGAACATTGCCGTATTTCCGGCTGACAAGGGTCGCGCCCAGCGGAAGACCGCCGGCAAGTCCCTTTGCAGTCGATACTATATCAGGCTCAATACCGTAATGCATATACGAATAGAGTCTGCCCGTCCTCCCGTTTCCGGTCTGGACCTCGTCGACGATAAGTGCCACGTCGTTCTTTTCCGCATATTCGGCAACTGTTTTCACAAATTCCGGTTCAAGCGGTACAACCCCGCCCTCTCCCTGCACGCACTCTATCATTACGGCGGCCGGATTGGATTCTGCCGCGGTTTTCAGAAATCCGTCGGAGTCGTTTGCCTTCACATGAACGAAACCGGGGGTAAGCGGCCGGAAGAGCTCGTGATAATGCTCCTGGCCCGTAGCGGACAGAGTCGTCAGAGTCCTTCCGTGGAACGAATTCTCAAGGGTTATGATGTTGAAGCAGTCTTCCCCTTTTTTCTCTGCCGCGTATTTCCTCGCGAATTTGATCGCGCATTCATTTGCCTCGGCGCCGGAATTCGAAAAGAACACCTTTCCCATCCCGGTCTTCCTGCAAAGCATCTCGGCAAGTCTGGCGCAGGGCTCCGTATAATACAGGTTCGACACGTGCTGAAGCTTTGCTGCCTGAGCGCAGACGGCCTCAGTCCACACGCTGTCGCAGATGCCGAAAGAAGTCACTCCTATCCCGGAGCCCAGATCGATGTATTCCCTGCCGTCGCTGCCGCGGACCAGCGACCCCTTGCCTGAAACGAGCTCAACGGGGAAACGCTTGTATGTTCCCGCTATATATTCCTTGTCAAGTTCGGTGATTATAGTGCTCACTTCTGATCTCCTTTAATCCATGTTCCGGCTCCTTCGTTGGTAAGAAGCTCCATCAGGATGGAATGAGGGATCCGCCCGTCCATTATGACCGTGTTCCTCACGCCGTTTTCAAGCGCTTCTATGCAACAGTCGACCTTCGGTATCATTCCCCCGGAAATAATGCCCTCGCCGTAAAGTTTTTTTGCTTCCGATACCGTCAGCTCCGGGATAAGGGTGGACGGATCGTTTTTGTCTCTCAGTATGCCCGAGATGTCAGTCATCATTATCAGTCTCTCGGCGCTGAGCGCGCCCGCGATATGGGCTGCGGCGGTATCTCCGTTTATGTTGTAAGTGTTCCCGGCGCTGTCGCATCCGATGGTCGAAATCACCGGAATGTACCCCTTGTCGAGGATATCGGTCACCGGTTCGATATTTATCCCGGTGATCTTTCCGACGAATCCGAGCCGCTCGTCTTTCGGCTCGACCTGGATTATGCTGCCGTCCACCCCGGAAAGGCCTATCGCCTTGCCGCCGTGTATCTCAAGCAGTTTGACGAGGTTCTTGTTCACCTTCCCGGCAAGGACCATCTGAACTATGTCAACGGTCTCGCTGTCGGTCACTCTGAGCCCGTCTATGAACTCCGGCTTTTTACCGAGTTTCTCCATGAGTTCGCTGATCTCCGGACCGCCGCCGTGTATAAGTACGATCCTGACGCCGATATACCACAGGAGCACGATATCCTCCATGACCTGCTTTTTCAGCGAATCATTGACCATTGCGTTGCCGCCGTATTTGACGACCACCGTTTTGCCCGTGTACCTCTTTATATACGGAAGAGCCTGGGTGAGCACTTCCGCGCGCTGGGCGTTAGAAAAAGAATTATCCATTTTAAATCTCCGTCAAGTCCGGTAATCACCGTTGATTTTCACATAGTCATATGTAAGGTCGCAGCCCCATGCGAGAGAACCGGCGCCGCCGGAATTCAGGCAGACCAGTATCTCGATCTCATCGCAGGAGAGTATCTTTTTCGCTTCGTCCTCGGAAAACTCTATGCCTGTTCCCCCGCGACATACGCCGATCTCACCGGCCTTGCTCCTGAAAGAGACGTCGATCTTGAGCGGGTCGACGTCCGCTCCGCTGTATCCGATCGCGCAGAGGACCCTCCCCCAGTTGGCATCGGCGCCGAACATTGCCGCCTTAAGAAGACTTGAACAGACGACGCTTTTAGCGACGGTCGCCGCAGTAGCTTCGTCCGAAGCTCCGCTCACTCTGCACTCAAGGAGTTTGGTCGCTCCCTCGCCGTCTGCGGCTATCTTTCTGCAGAGTCCGACGTTTACCGAGTTGAGGGCCTTCATGAAGACGGCGAAGTCCTCGTTTTCGGAAGTGATCTCCGTGTTGCCTGCCATCCCGTTCGCGAGAACGATGACCATGTCGTTGGTCGATGTGTCACCGTCTATAGATACCATGTTGAACGTCTTCTTAACGTCTCCGGAAAGAGCCTTTTTAAGCATGTCAGGGCAGATCGCCGCGTCTGTCGTGATGAACACGAGCATAGTCGCAAGATTGGGATGGATCATTCCGCTTCCCTTCGCGATGCCGCCCATCCGGCATGTCTTTCCGTCAAGCTCGAACTCCACGGTAACTTCCTTCAGCTTTGTATCCGTGGTCATTATCCCCTCGGCGGCATCATCGCTTCCGTCATATGACAGCGCGCCGCAGAGCTCCGGGATGCCGGCTTTTATCGGAGCGATGTCAAGAGGCTGGCCTATGACGCCGGTAGAAGCGACTGCCACGTCCTCCGGAGATATCCCGAGTCCGGCCGCCGCAAGCTCGCACATCTCGCGCGCGATCTCCTCTCCCCCCGCGTTGCACGTATTGGCGTTGCCGCTGTTGCATATCACGGCGCGCGCGTGACCGTCGGAAATGTGATCGGCAGTTACCGCGATCGGAGCGCCCTTCACAAGATTGGTAGTGTACACTGCCGCGCATGAGGCTTCTTTTTCGCTGAAGATCAGCGAAAGATCCCTTTTTGTCCTCGACTTGCGTATCCCGCAGTGCACGCCCGATGCTTTAAAACCTTTTGCGGCGCATACGCCGCCTTTGATAAATTTCATAACTACATTCCGTGAGACCGCCGTCTTACCGGACGGCCATTGTTTCCTTTCGATCTAACTGTATATATTTTGCGGACGGCAGGCCGTTTCTGTCCTCCGTCCCGTGCTTCCGGTTCATTCAAACACAAGACCTTCGTACTCATCCGCGCCGAGTGCTATATTCAGATTCTGTACCGCAGCTCCCGAGGCGCCTTTGCCCAGATTGTCGAATCTGGATACCAGAATGATCCTGTCGCCGTTTCCGAATACTCCGATCTGCATATCATCTCTTCCGGACATCGCCGCCGCGGACAGAAATCCGTTCTCATCCGCGCCGTCCGCAGCGAAGACCGCTTTCCCGGTGTAGTATTCTCTGTACAGGTCAAAGATCGTCCGAGCATCAGCGCCGTCAACAAGATATTCTCCGGGCAGTGTGACCGTGACCTCCATTCCGGAATAGAAAGATGCCACGACGGGGATGAAGAACGGGGCTCTGTCAAGCCCGCACACGGCTTTCATTTCGGGAAGATGCTTGTGGTTCTGCGTCAGTCCGTACTGTCTCGGGGCGTCCAGCAGCGGATCCCTGCCGTCCGACTCGTATTCGGCTATCATCTTTTTGCCGCCGCCGGAATATCCCGTCAGAGACACCGAGGTCAGTACCGCGTCCCGTTCGATGAGACCTTTCTCGACCAGAGGAGCAACAAGCGCGATGAAACCGCTCGCGTGACATCCGGGGTTAGCTATGCGTCTGGCATTTCTGATCTTTTCCCTGAAGTCCCGTATCTCCGGAAATCCGTAGACCCAGTCTTCGGAACACCTGTGCGCGGTCGACGTGTCTATTATCACCGTTTCCGGGTTGTCAGCCATCTCAGCCGCGGCCCGCGCCGCGTCGTCCGGAAGACAGAGTATCGATACATCGGACCGGTTTATGGCGTCCCGTCTCGCGTTCTCGTCCTTTCTCTCGCTCTCGGCCAGCCGTATCAGCTCTATATCTTTCCTCGCGGAAAGCCTCTCGTAGATCCTGATCCCGGTCGTGCCGGAACTCCCGTCAATAAAAACCTTTTTCAAATCCGCCTCCGTATAAGTTCTCCCGTCCGGGACAGTACGCTCTTCATGTAAGGTAGCGTTCGCTCCGGACACCTGAACGAGGATTTTCTCAGAAATTATTGAAATACTAGCACAAAAAGTGTTCTTTGTCAATATTTATGCAACAATTCTTTATAATATTAAGTATAAATTCATTATTCAACCGCATTTTTGAATAATTTTTCATTTTCATTGAATAAATATCGCCGTTTCGGGAAACATGTACTTCTGACCGGCATCAGCCGTCCGCAAGGAAGGTCCCGGAGACTTTTTCCGGGCTTTGTCCATATGATTATTGACAAGGCGCCGTGCGTTGTTTTATAATTTTCATATATGGCAGAAACCGATGCGTACAAGCCTCGCGGCGCCTTTCTGCGCGCAGAATCAACACATCAGACTTTTAATTATTTTGCCGCAGGACGACGCGGCAGAACGGAGGGTACAATGTATTATCTCGGAATCGATCTCGGCGGAACGAATATTGCTATCGGAATCGTCGACGAAAATTACAACGTCCTGATCAAGGACAGCGTACCGACCGGCGCAGAACGTGAAGGCCGCGCGGTCATTCGCGACATGGCTGATCTTTGCAAGAAGCTTCTTGACGCCAAGGGATTGACGGTCGATCAAATCGAGTATGCCGGAATAGCAACTCCCGGTACCGCGAACAGCGAAAAAGGCATAGTTGAATACGCCAACAATCTCAACTTCGTCAATTTCCCGATAGCGGACATCCTCAAGGAATATCTCGGAGTTAAAACCGTTTACATTGAAAACGACGCCAATGCAGCCGCTCTCGCCGAAGCAGTTGCCGGAGCAGCGAAAGGCGCGAAAGATTCCGTTATGATAACGCTCGGCACCGGAGTCGGCGGCGGCATCATCATCGACAACAAGGTCTATTCGGGATTCAATTTTGCCGGAGCCGAACTCGGACATATGGTCATCGTACATAACGGCGTTCCGTGCAACTGCGGCAGGCGCGGATGCTGGGAATCATATTCCTCTGCTCCCGCACTCGTGCGTATGACAAAAGAGAAGATCCTTGAGTGCCGCGAAAAGGGCATTGAGACCAAGCTCACCGAAGGCATTGAGGAAGATCTTTCGAACGTCTCCGCCAGGACCGCATTTGCAGTCATGAAGACGACCGGCGACAAGGCTGCTAAGGAAGTAGTCGACGACTACATCGCTTATCTCGCCACCGGAATAGGCAACATCATCAACATCTTCCAGCCCGAGATCCTGAGCATTACGGGCGGCATCTCGAAAGAGGGCGATTATCTTCTGAAGCCCCTTCTTGAGATCATCAACAAAGAGAGATACACCCGCGGCGATACGAAACAGACAGAGGTCAAGATAGCTTCTCTCGGAAACGACGCCGGAATTATCGGGGCTGCAGCTCTTGGAAGAGCAAGACAGTGACCCGGAGGAAACGGTCAGTTATTCATTTCTCATATGATTCAAACAGTGCGCGCACAGTCCGATAAAACTGTGCGCGCACATTTTTTTATTTCCCGAACGCAGCTTTACTGCAGGATCTCGACATCCGTGCAGTTGAGCACCTCCACGGTGTTCTTCGAACCGAGATTGGTGTTTCCGCTTATTTTGAGGCCTTCAACGCCTTCGACAGTGATAGCTGTCCTTGTGAGCGGACAGTCGATGACATTGCCGGTGATGGAAACGTTCTTTATCTGCGGCAGGACCGCTTTTTCAGGAGAATGGGTACCGACCTCTATACCGCCGATGGAACCTTCGGGAGAGAGATGCTCGCATCTTCTCATGATGTTGTTCTCGACGCGGACGTTGCCGGATACTGTTCCCTCTCTCCAGGGCTGCTCAGCATAGATGCATACTGCGGAGCCCATGATGTCCTCAAAGGTATTGTTATGAACATAGACGTTCCTTGTCTTCGCAAGCACGCCCCTCGCAAAATTTCCCTTGCAGAGATTGCCTACGAACTCAAGCGACGGAAGCTTTGAGATATTGAAAAGGAACAATTTCTTTTCAGCTGCATCCTCCGGAAGCGGAGAGTCAAGCAAAAGCTCGCATTTCTTGTGGCTTTCCTTGCTGCAAACTGCGTCTATCACGCGAACTGTCCCGAGGACGGCAAGGGTGCGGTTGTCCGTGATCTCCAGAATATCGCCCGGATCCGGATAGTCCTGAGTCTGGGTATGTGTCCCGTCCGGGCACTCGTTTTTGACAATACATCTGCAGCCGTTGACTTCCTTGACAGTGTGATAATAACCGTGGACATTGATCGCATCATCACCCTGAGCTATGAATTCCGAGTTTCTGACAATGAGCTTGCCCATGCAGGCAGTGAAATGGGTCGCGTCGGTATTTGTGGACATGTGCATTCCCTCTGCGGGTATATCGCGGAATCCATCCAGCAGGATATTCTCGGAACGGTTCGCCGTTATTCCCATGCCGGGCTGGCTACGCACGGTCACATTCCTGATCGTGGTATCCTTTGAACGCTGGATCAGAAGAGCGGGTCTTGAATGAAATGTGTGCCAGATATAGAATTTCCATCCCTCAATGTCCTTGTCCTGGAGGAAGTACTTCCCGGTAAATGTCACATGCCTGGGATCTGCATATGTTCCGTGGGGGCCGTAAAGGTAAGGCCACTCGAGTCTCTCGGTCTCGGGATTGTATATGAAATATCTCAGGTTGAGCGGGGTGCCCTCCATGATCTCGTTCCCCTCGTCAAGCGCAACGTCAAATGCCACCTCGTTATCGTTCAGCTTCCTGCAGTTCTCTACCTTGCCGACGCTGTAGGGACGGCGTTTGTGATCAATCTCTAGCCCTTCTATAGTAACACCTTCTGAGTCGGTTATGGATACGACTTCCATAAATCCGTCGACTATTAGCTTCACGCCGTATGCTCTGAGCGTGGTGTTCTTCTGATGGCTCATGTCTATCCCGATCGAATATTTGTACTTGGGGTTGAACATCACATCTTGGGGATATTTGCCCCAAGCGCCGCTCATTACATTGAATTCAGCCTCCCTCGCAAGGTCTGTTGTGATCTCGTACTCGCCGGGTTCGATCTCGAGCACCGAACCGGGATTCTCCCTCAGTGCCGCCATCGCGTTGTTGAACTTTTCGGCGTTATCCGCACCGGCAAATTCCGAGAACATAAACTTTTTTGCGTCTTCCATCTCCGACATGAACGGCAGCGCGAAGCTGCCGTGCCCTCCTATTTGTTATTTTGATATATTACTGTATTATTTCCGTATTTGTACACCCGGCGAGAGACATCGCTGAGAAACGCGCTTTCATGCTGTTTCCGCCGATCTCGAGCCTGTCAGTCTGGCATATCATTACGGCAGGTCCCGATTCGGGACTATAAAACTCATTATCTTTAATAATGATATTACTCATCTGAGGCACCTGAGCCTTCTCATCCGCGGTAATGTCAGCCTGGACGCCGCTTGAAGCGGTATCCGACCCGTACCCGCATCTGCGGAATATGTTGTTCTCGACGATGATATCGGAACAGACCGGACCCTCTCTCTGATACGCATCGGCATTGAGCCGCACCGGCGTTCCCGGTATGTCCTCGAAAACGTTTCCGGTGATCCTTGCGCCTCTGGTCCTGCACAGGATCCCAGATCCGGCGCCGCCGGAGAAGAGGCACCCGCTTATCTCAAGATCCGGAATCGCGCTCGTGTTGATGAGCATTATCTCCCTGTCGAGCGAATCCGTCGGGAGAGGAATATCAAGTTCGAGGTCAGAGATGTTGTTTCCGGGCACAACGCTCCTGCCTTTGACCGTTCTGGTCCCGGCGACCGAGAGATCCGGGTACATGGTCAGTTCCATGACGTCCCCCGGCCTTGGATAGTCCGGGGTACCGTAAACGCTCCCGAAAGGCCCTTCCATCCTTACGGTCGCACGGTTGCCGTCTACTATAAGAACATTGTGATAATACCCGTTGACCTTTACTCCGTTCCCACCCTGACCTCTGAACACACAGTCCCTGACAGATATCCTGCCTCTGCATCCGGTGATCCTGACGCAGTCAGAATTACATGAGAAATGCATTCCCGGAACGGGAACGACCGACACTTTCTCAAGGGAAACGTTCTCGCTGTTGCTGCAGAGGATCCCGCATCCGGGCTGACTTCTGACAGTCACGCGGCTGATACTGACATCGGACGCGCGTTCCACGCGCACGGCCGGAGCGAAGTTCATTATATGCGAAACGTATACCGTGCTTCCTTCTATCTTCTTTTTCAGATCCTTCCCGGTAAACCGCAAATGACCGGGAGATACGACGCTGCATCTGACATCGTCCATCGGAAGACGCGAGACGCGCGATCTTTCGGTGTCATAGTACATGCACACCGAATTTACTGGGGTCTTCTTCTCGATGGTGCCGTCTTTATCCAGAAGAACATCTATCTGCGCTCTTCCGTCCCCGAGAACAGCGCACGCAAATACTTTCCCGACGCTGAAAGGCCTTCTTAAGGTATCGGTCTCAAGTCCCTCGACGGTAACGCCGCTGCAGTCTCTGACCGAAATAATCTCCGCGAAACCGTCAACGACAATCTTCGCGCCGACGGCGACGAAACGAGTCCCGCGATGCCCTTTGAAGTCAATGATGCGAGCCGGCAGAACGGGATTTTCGAACAGGTGTCTGTCGGGAAGAGAACTGAAAGCCCCCGACATGCATCTGTTCTGCATCTCGACTGCTTTATCCGTTCTTATTTCATATTTCCCCGGTTTCAGCACGACCTCTGTCCCGTCTGTTTTCCGTGCATCGTCCATGGCGGCCCTGATCTTCTCCAGAACAGAGTCTCCGGGATAATCCATGCAATTCAGTGTCCTGCTCATACCCGAAACCCCGTTGATTCGTATCCGCGGTCAGCTGATAGCGGAAATATCATATGGCGTCTTCTGATATACAAAATAGTTCAGCCAGTTGGAAAACAGCAGCGTGGCATGGCTTCTCCACATGTTCGGCGGCTCGGTCGTAGAATCATTGTGCCTGAAATAATTCTGCGGCAGCGCTATCGGAAGCTGACGGTCGATATCTCTGAAATACTCTTTCTTGAGCGTATCGCTGTCGTATTCCGCATGACCCATGACATAAAAGCACCTGCAGTCCTCGTCGGCTATTATGTAAAGCCCCGCCTCTTCAGACTTGGACAGTATCTTGAGTCTGGGCTCCTTGAGAACATCCTCCTCACGGACCTCGGTATGACGGGAATGAGGCGCCTTGAAAACCGCGTCGAACCCCCTTAGAAGAGGGTGGTACGGTTCAACGAGCTCATGCTCGAAGACCCCGAAAAGCTTCTGCTTCAGCGGATACTTCGGGATCCCGAAACGGTAGTAAAGACCGGCCTGCGCCGCCCAGCAGATATGAAGGGTCGAATAGACATGAGTCTTTGCCCACTCGAATATGCTGCACAGCTCATCCCAGTACGTTACCTCAGAGTATTCCAGGTTCTCGACAGGCGCTCCGGTGATGATGAAACCGTCAAACTTTTCGTTTATCACATCGCTGTAGTTTTTATAAAAGACCTCCATGTGTTCCATGGACGTGTTCTTCGGTATGTGGCTCTCCAACTTGATAAGGGTAAGTTCCAGCTGAAGAGGAGTGTTGGAAAGCAGTCTGATGAGCTGGGTCTCAGTCGTTATCTTTGTAGGCATGAGATTGAGAACGGCTATCCTCAACGGACGTATGTCCTGAGTCAGCGCCCGCTGCTCGGACATCGTAAAAATATTTTCCTTTTCAAGGATGCCGGCTGCCGGCAGCCCCTCAGGTATCTTGATCGGCATAGGAACCTCCAGAACATAACAGAAACGAATTCACCGGGCGGCTCGGATCAACTTCTCTGCCCGCCCGGATCTGTGATTAATTATACCATATCCCAAAGATGAGTGTCAACGGAAACGGGGGCCGAAGCGCTTCGCGTCACCTGCAAAAAAGCCTTTTCCGGCCCGCCTGCCGTTAAGAGCCCCGCGTATTTACAACCGGCTCATGTTATGATATACTTTTTCCGACAGGAGCGGTCAGTCCGGCCGTACCGCCGCGCTTTCCGGGGACGGATAATACCGCAGCAAGTCCGGGCACGCCGCAGGTTTTATGGGGGTGATATTATTGAAGCTTACTGCTCAGCTGATGGATGAAACTTCAATGCTCAGGAGTCTCGCCCGTATTACTCATGAGATAATCGAGCGGAACAAGGGAGCCGAAAACCTTTTCCTTGTAGGTATAAAAAGACGCGGGGTCCCTCTCTCCGAGATCCTCCGCGACAACATTATGAAATTTGAAGGTGTATCCGTTCCCTGCGGAACAGTTGACATCACTCTCTACCGGGACGATCTGTCTGAACTGGCTCCGCTCCCGCTGAGAGGCGAGAGCCTGATAGGCGGTAACATCACCGGAAAGACCGTCATACTCGTGGATGATGTCATATACACCGGGCGCACCGCCAGAGCAGCCATCGACGCCGTGTTCGACCAGGGACGCCCCCAGGCGGTCCAGCTTGCCGTGCTCGTTGACCGCGGTCACAGGGAACTGCCCATAAAGCCGGACTTCGTAGGCAAAAACGTCCCTACTTCCAAAGATGAAGTGATATGCGTGAAAGTACGTGAATTCGACGGCGAGATGTCTGTCTGGATCGGAAAGAACTGAGCCGGTACTTCCGGATAACCAAAATTCCTCCTTTGTGCTGATCTCAAAGGAGGGATTTATATCTTTGGATATGAAAAAGCCGGACGGCTGTAAAACCGTCCGGCTTTTTATATGACTTTATAACAGATTACTGTTCCTTGTCCTTGGCATCTTCCTTTTTGCCGCGGTTGAGGATCAGGTTTGTAATGATTCCGAGGATAAGAGCGCATGCGACCGTTCTCAGGGTAATATACTGGTCGTTGCCGACTCCGAATGCGAGCGCAAGATTTCCTACGCCTGCGATAAGAATGACGGAAGCCGTGAAGAGGTTTTTGTTTTCGCCAAGATCGACAGGCTGAAGCATCTTGAGACCGGATACCGCGATGAATCCGTAAAGTGCAAGGCAAACACCGCCCATTACGCATGAGGGAATCGAATTAAGGAAAGCGACGAACGGGCCTATGAAAGCGACTATGATCGATATGATAGCAGCTCCGAGGATGCTGACCGTCGAAGCGTTGCCGGTGATCGCCACGCAGCCTATTGACTCACCGTAGGTCGTATTCGGGCAGCCGCCGAAGAAAGCGCCGACCATCGATCCGATGCCGTCGCCGAGAAGCGTGCGGCTGAGTCCGGGATCCTTCGTGAGGTCAGACTCGATAATGGAAGAAAGGTTTTTGTGGTCCGCGAGATGCTCCGCAAAGACGACGAACGCAACGGGAACATATGCGACCAGTATCGAGATAATGTAAGACGCGTTGATCTCATTGAAGCTCTTGAATCCCTCAAGGAACACGAAATTCGGAAGCGCAAAGATCTTCAGTTCGCTGAAGACTGAGAAATCAACTATTTTAAGAAAATCGACCGAGAAAGCGATGCCGAACACGGTCAGGATGGAGGCGAAAGCATATCCGGCAAGGATACCGAGGATAAACGGGATCAGCTTCATCATCTTTTTGCCGTATGTCGCGCATAGCATTGTAACCGCGAGGGTCACGAGAGCGGTTGCAAGGCAAAGAAGGGATTTCGGATCCATGATGTATGCGCCGAGATCTTCGTTGTAATTACCCGCATAGTTGAAGAATTTCTTAACAGCGTCGCTGGAAAGCGAAAGACCGATGATCGCGACTGTGGGGCCGATTACGACGGCGGGCATGATCTTGTCGATCCATTTGACCCCTGCGATTTTAACTATGATCGCGATTATAACATAAACAAGGCCGGCGAAAACAGCACCCAGGATCAATCCGAAATATCCGAGCTGCATCGAAACAGATCCGGCAAACGCGGCGAGCATAGAACCGATAAAAGCAAATGACGATCCGAGGAAAACAGGACTCTTGAATTTGGTGAAAAGTAAATAAACTATTGTTCCGCATCCTGCACCGAATAGTGCCGCGTCCGCGGTAAGACCGTGCCCGACCATGCTCGGGACAGCGATCGTAGCCGCCATAATGGCAAGCAGCTGCTGAATGGCGAAGACAATCAACTGCCCGAATTTAGGCTTGTCTCCGACGTTGTAGACCATTTTCATAGATCTTCCTCCATATTTTTAGGGTGCCGGCCCCCGGCACGCCTTTATTACAATGCTGAGGATCTGTGCTGCGGTTTTTGCCGGAATAAAGTATAAAAAAACGATCCCGTCCGTGAAGAACAAGATCGCAGAAAACGCCCGTAAGCGCAGTTATGGCTTTTTCACAATCTTGTCGGCGTCACGCCACCGCTCTTAAAGATTTGTTAATAATATGATACCATTCAGGCAGAAGAATGTAAAGACTGTTTTTCAATAAAATTTCAATTACTGGTTTTTTGTTCGGCGTGAAAAAAGTGCTTCCCGAGGTGTCCGCACTGCCGGCAGGGGATGAAAGATATGACGTTCCCTTCCCGGCAGTCACTCTTTCCGGTCCGGGTCATCTTCCTCTGTTCCGGCAGAGCCGTCGGACTTCTTCTTTTTTCTGAAAATGATCAGTTTGCTGGCAACGTAGTTGACCAGGACGACGATTATCTGGGTCGGGATCTTCACAACGTTCGCGTTTATGTGGCAGATCTCTATTCCGAGGAACATTATCAGTTCCTCAAGCCCGAACGAGATCAGCCTTGCGGCTGCAAAAGCCGCAAACTGGTATATCGCGTGCCCGAACGACCAGTCGCTGTCCTTGAATACCCATATCTTGTTCACGAAGAATGCGAACACCATCGCAACGATCCATGCAACGGCTGTGCTGGTATACGGATCAACGCCGGCGGCATTGAGAAGGACATAGTAGACTATGAGGTTAACAACAGTTGTAAGCACACCAACTATTATATACAGGAAAAACTCGTAATATTCCCCGAGCCCCACCGACAGTTTCTTGGACAGAGGAATGTCCTTGTTTCTCAGGGACGATATGAAAGTCGTGAACAATCCTTTCAGTTTTCTGAACATTTACTACCCTCCGTTAGAATTTCGTCAGCGAGAGAACGGAACTCGTCATTTGTACAGATCATATTTACTGCCTTAATAAGATCCGAAGTACTGATCATCGCAGGCAGATTAAGTTTACGGCACAGCCTTTTCCTGTTTTCGCGCGAATTCTCGCCGCCTGTCAGACCGGCTTCGTAGAAATCAGTGACCGTGACGCTCCCCTTGGGTTCCGGAGCGTTCCCGTCCGCATACGGGCGGAACAGATCGCGTATAAAATCCGCGTCCATGCCTTCCACCCCCAGAAGCCCCGACGCCGAAGGTTTCGACTTGCGCTTTTCCTTTCCCGGAATATCCGGGATAAAAAGATCGATGACGCATCCGGCGGGAACAAGATTCCTCAGATGGGATCTTATCATTCTGCCGGCGCCGTCGCTGTCGGTGAGGAGAATGATCTTCCCGCACTCGGACACGAGTTTTTTGAGAAGTCCTGAAAGCTCGGGGTTTCTGAATGCTCCGAAACCGTCTGTTTTGATTATATAGGCATCGATAACGGTATCAAGTCTGATCCTGTCGTATTTTCCCTCGACCACGACCGGATACCCTATTCTGAGCTTTTCCATTCCGACTCCGATCACTTTAAATCAGTTTTCAAGAAAGATCTTGGACATGAGCCATTCTATGGGCTCGTAGTTCCCGGAAAAGCCCTTGACGGATGCATCCGCCTCCGCGCACATCCTGACCGAGTCCTTTATCCGGTCTTTCCCCCATCTTTTGACTGCATCCATATATAACCCGACCTTGTACGGATGCATTTTGGTCTTGGCGGCTATCGCCGCCTTGGAAACCCCGCTGTCCATCAGCAGACTGATGCCGTACAGATCGCAGCAGACTCTGGAGATGCCTGACAGCGCTATGACCGGCTCAACGTGTCTTGACTTCATTTCACGTACCGCTCCGAATGCATTCGTACGGTTCCGTGACAGGATCGCGTTCGACAGAGCGAAATCGTCCTCGCCGATACCGCGTGAACAGACGAATTCAATATCTGCTCCTGTCAAACGGTCTCTGCCGAGCGAATGAAGGTAACTGCACAGTTTATCGGTCTCGTTTGCGAGCACCTGCATGGATTCCCCGCATATTCCGATCATCTCATCTATCTCGCGCGGTTCCGCAATGATCCTTTCGTGAGCAAAGTGCTTAGAGAGCCAGGCTGCGAGCCTGCCGGAGGTCACTTTCTGAAAGAAGACCGGTTCAAACACCTCGGTCAGTTTCCGGTAAACGGCAGAAGGCTTTTTCGGAAGACTTCCCGGGTCGAACTCATTGGTCTCGGTATATAGCACGATCACCGCATTCCCCATTTCGGCGGAAGCAGTTCCGGCAGAAAGGAGAGTGTCGATCTTTTCGGAAGAAATAGAGGAATAGTCCACCTCATGCAGTTCGATAAGTTTGTATTCCGACATGAACGGAGGACTCATTATCGCATCTGCCAGGGCGCCGAGTCCGTTATCCGTGCTGAGAACGACATGATCGAAAGCGTCGTCTTCCTTTGCGAATGTCTTCCTCGTCATTTCAAGCCAGTATCTTTTCAGATATGTCTCTTCGCCGAAGAAAAGATAATTGCCGCACTTCTTTCCCGACAGTCTTTCCCTGAATTCAGAATCAGTCATTTCCAGAATCTCCAATACTATTGCAGTCCGGCGGGTCTGACGTACATACGGAATCTCGACCGTTCAAAAGCACCGCCCTGCATTTCAAGCACATAATCTATGTACAGTTCCCCGCCGTCAGCTGTCAGGCTGTTTCTCAGAACGTATGTATGGACCGTCAGCTCGATCGGGAAGAAATCCGTCTCATATGCGCAGATGTTCCTTCTTCCCTCTTCAAACGCGAGTACTGTACGGACAGAGCCTGTCCTCATCATCGTCACGACGCCGGGGTCGTCCTCCCGGAAACTCACCGAAGTTCTTGAGCCTTCCATGCCAGTCAATTCCGTCTCATCATATGAAAACACAAGATTTCCGTCTGTACGTTCAACAGTCCCCTCGGTATTGACCTCTATCACTCCCTGAGAAGTGTCTTCTCCGAAAGCACTGTTCTCTTTCGGATCTTCAAGAGCGGCAAGCGCGGCAGAAATGAAATCGTCCGCGCGGTCTCCTGCGATGCTGAACTGTTCCGAATTGATCTTTATCCATACTTTATCTATGTTTTCCATCAAAAACCCCATTGGCAAAAGAAAAGGAAGCAACGATTGAACACCATTGCATTGCCGCGGTGTTAACGTGCTTCCCGATTCTTCAAAGAAATATAATCAGTTCTGCTCGTCTGAAGCATTTTCAGCCTGGGTCTCATCTGCCGCAGTCGTATCATCAGCTACGGTCGTATCATCGGCTGCGGTCGTATCATCGGCTGCGGTCGTATCATCAGCTGCGGTCGTATCATCAGCTGCTGTGGTATCAACTACAGCCGCTGTCGTATCGGCAGTGCTACCTGAATTGCTTCCGCTGTTTCCGGAAGATTTGACAGTGCCGCTCTGGGTAACATAAGCTATGATCACTATCACTACAAATATTATGCTGACCACTGTCGTAGCCTTGGAGAGAATACCGTCAAGCATAGAGCCCTTGTTTTTTCCGAAGAAAGTCTCCGCGCCGCCCGCGATCGCACCGGAAAGGCCGTGTGACTTTCCGTTCTGCATAAGGACCGCCACTACAATAAAGACAGACAGCACTATAAGAATGATACCAAGAATAATTTCAAACATCAACCGACACCCGCCCGAACGCTCGGACGAATCCTTTCTCCCCGAATACTCACATCATCATAAAGTATTATTGTAAATCGCATCCATCGGGGATGGTACTGCGAACAGAAAACAAGACATGGGGACGACAAAAAAAGCCCCCTCAAAAAAAGCATTAGTATTGTATCATAAGCGAAGTGAAAAATCAATACGATATGAAAAAGTTGTTTCAGACCTCTGTAAAAAGTTGCCCCCGTCCTCGCCGCAAAAAGCATCGTGTCTTGTTTTTCCGCGGCAATCAACACTAGACCGGTGCGGAACCGTGAGCACATTTTCCAGCAGAAATGCCGTAAAAAGATCAAAGCGAATACTTCCTGCTGTATTCGGCGAATTCGTCCGCGAACTGTCCCTCGCTCGTCTTGTACTGATTCAGGTATTTGTGAGCGTCAAGTTCATCGCGGGTGAGCTGCATCGTATATACCGCCAGATTGGAACAGTGATCGGAAACCCTCTCGTAATTGACCAGAAGATCATTGAAAACGAAGCCGAGAGAGACCGTGCACTCTCCGCTCTGAAGACGGTTGACATGTCTGTTCTTGAGTTCCTCCTGAAGGCTGTCGATGACCTGCTCCAGCGGTTCGACATGTGACGCCATCGCCGCATCGTCCGATGAGAAAGACTCCACAGCCATATCCAGGATCTCGAGCACCGCGTTGGTGATAACATTGAGCTCATGCGCAGCCTGTTCCGAGAAATGGATGTTCTTTTCCTTTATCTCTTCAGAAAGTTTCGTGATGTTGAGAGCATGGTCGCTTATTCTCTCATAATCTCCTATACCGTGCAGCATACGCGCGATGGCATGGGATTCCGCTTCGGTCGTATCGTTTTTGCTCAGTCTTACCAGATAAGTGCTGAGTTTGTCTTCATAACGGTCGGTCAGCTTCTCGAGTTCGACCACCTTGTCGATCTCTTCCTGATTATAGTTCAGGTAGGCGTCTATCGACATCCTGATAGCATTTCTGGATATGTTTGCCATCTCAACGGTTAGCCTCTTGCATTCTGAAATGGCGATCGGTGTGTTGTTGAAAAGCCTTTCGTCCAGGAATACCGGATCGATCTCCTCCTTCTTTTTTCTGATCGTCTTCTCGCAGATCAGAAGCAGCGGCTTTTTCAGAGGGATGAACGCGATCGTGTTAAGAATGTTGAAGAGACTGTGCACCGTAGCGACGCCAATGATGCTTATAGGAAAGCTGAGAAGATCGGGAGCGATCCCCATCACGACATACGTAAGAATGATACAGACGACTCCGCCTACGGCATTCGTGTAGAAATGCATGGCGATGACACGCTTTGCTTCCTTGCTCGTTCCGATACCGGAGACCAGAGCGGTCATACATGTCCCGACGTTAGCACCGACGACCAGAGGTATCGCTATCTGGTACGTGATCGGATTCGATGTAAGGAACGCGTTTAGAGCCATAGCCTGAACGATAGCTACCGTCGCCGCGGAAGACTGGACTATTCCGGTAAAAACAGCCGACACGATAAAAGCCACTGCCGGATTCTTGAACGCTTCGAGAAGTGCCTGGAAGAAAGAATCCTGCCGCAGACCTTCCATCGAGTTGCTCATCATCTGCATACCCGCCATGAGTATGGCAAATCCTATAAGTATCGCTCCGAACGTCTTCTTTTTCTCTCTTTTGGATACCATGGAGATCACTATCCCCACAAGTGCCAGTATAGGGGCGAAAGTTTCGGGACGCAGGAGCACGACAAGGAAATTATCGTCCCCGGATATACCGCTAAGAGTGAGGATCCAGGCTGTCAGCGTCGTGCCGACGTGAGATCCCATGATCATGCCGAAGGTATCCGCGAACCCCATGATCCCGGAATTGACCAGACCAACGAGCATGACCGTCATTGCTGATGAAGACTGTATCGCGATGGTTATTCCTGCCCCGATCAAAAAGCCGAGAAAATCATTTTTTGATACTCTTTTTAGAGTTCTCTCAAGTCTGCCGCCCGCGGTTTTTTCAAGTCCGGAAGACATCGTGCTCATACCGTAAAGGAAGAACGCGAGTCCGCCGAACAGCTCGGCAAACATTATCAGAATCTGAGTTGAAGTCATCATCTATCTCCGAAAGGAAATCAAATCATTCAAACAAATATACAATTGAATTATACACAACAATAAGGCGGTATGTCAACCGGATGAAATTCGCTAAACCGCTGAAAAAGCTGGCTTAAACGTGTTTTTTCGGGTTCTCAAAAAACTTGACTTTTATGGACTGCTGTGATAATATATCTGCGTTGCAAACTGTACAGCCGCGTTCCGCAATTATGTTCCCGAGTGTCACATTGATGCTTCGGATAAGCGCGGACTGCCATATTCTCTGTCCCCCGGACTGTTTGCAACGCCTGCTTTTGGCTTTGACATATATTTTTTCTGCTTGGAGAGGTATCGAAGCGGTCATAACGAGGCGGTCTTGAAAACCGTTTGAGCGTCAGCTCACAAGGGTTCGAATCCCTTCCTCTCCGCCAATGATCGGACCCGGCGACTTTTTCGTCGGGTCCTTTTTTTGCTCGAATCGTTTTCTTTCAAAGCGCCGAATGTATCTTGACGCATTTAAGCGAACGTCTAATTCCCGGCACCGGAATACGGGCGGCAAAACTCGAAACAGAAGCCTATGACTATTTCTTAAGAATCGTGCCTGTAGAAAACGGAATTCAATTGTGTTATAATCTAAAGTGAAAAAATGATACTAGGAACCATACTGCGCCTGCTTTTTCCGACAATAATCGGCATAATATTGGGAGACTTTGTCTATGACTTTCGATATCCCGTCTCCGTGCGGATGCGGAATGAGGCACCCGGCGTTCAAGACCGAAGTGCTCGTCGGTGCCGGAGCCTCTGTGGAAATTCCGGGATATGCCCTTAAACTCGGCATGAAACATCCGTATATCCTGTGCGACAAGAATACCTCTGTTTTCGCCGACGGCATCGCGTCTTCTCTTGGAAGGGCGGGAATGTCGCCAGACATTTTTATGTTTCAAACAGATCATCCGCTGCCGGACGAAAAGACAGTCGGGTCTGCCTTTATGCACTTTGATCAGGCATATGACGGCATAATATCGGTCGGTTCCGGAGTTTTAAACGATACTGGAAAGATCGTCTCCCGCATTACCGGACGTCCGTATATAATCGCGGCAACTGCGCCGTCAATGGACGGGTACGCATCTTCCACGTCATCAATGGAGCGTGACGGACTTAAGATCAGTCTTAATACGAAGATCGCCGATGTGATCGTCGGCGATACGGATATTCTCAAGAAAGCTCCCGACATACTGCTCAGTGCCGGAATGGGAGATATTCTTGCAAAATATGTCGCCATATGCGAATGGCGCATTTCTCACATCATAAACGGGGAATACTACTGCGAAGAAACGGCGTCTCTGGTCAGAAAAGCGATCGACCGGTGCGTGACTAACATCCCCGGATTGCTCAAAAGGGATGAAAAAGCGGTAGAGGCGGTTTTCACTGGGCTGATAATGAGCGGTTCGGCAATGTTCTTCTCGGGCTCTTCCCGTCCCGCTTCCGGATCCGAGCATTATTTCTCACACATATGGGATATGCGCTCGCTGGCATTCGGAACTCCGTCCTCTCTTCACGGGATCCAGTGCGCGATCGGAACTGTCGAAACCGCAAAGCTGTACGATAAACTGAAAAAAATCGTCCCTGATCCAAACAAGGCCATCGATCACGCGGCTTCATTTGATCTGAGAGAATGGCATGGAAAGCTGAGAAACTTCATTGGTCCGGGTGCGGAGATCATGATATCGCTTGAAAAATCGGAAAAAAAGTACGACACCGGACTTCACAGAAAACGTCTTGAGAATATCATCCGGAACTGGGACGAGATCCTCAGGATCGTTGAGGAAGAGATCCCGGATGTCGATGATCTGAAACGCTTCTGCGCCGGATCCGGATGCCCGACGGAACCCGAGGATATCGGACTTCCGCGCAGCATCGTCCCCATGACTTTCGAGTGTACGAAGGATGTGCGGGACAAATACATTTTATCAAGACTTTTCTGGGACCTGGGCGAAACGGCATACTGACCGCATCCCGGCCGGACGGAAGACAGGATTCCCGCTTAAAATCCGTATAATAAAACTCATATTCAATTCACTATACAAGGGGTTTAACCGAAAAATGACGATAATCGATCTGCTGGAACAAAATGCGAAAAACGCCGGCGGCGAAGTTGCCCTGGTGGAGTTCAATCCCAACCTTCGATCCAGGAAAGAGGACTGGAAAGAATTCAACCTTATCGAAGGCGGAACAGACGCGAAGCTCCGCAAAGAGCTCACATGGGGCGAATTCGACTCCAAGGCAAACCGTGTGGCCAACTATCTAATTTCTCTCGGCGTCAAAAAGGGAGACAAGGTTGCCATACTTCTGATGAACTGTCTGGAATGGCTTCCGATCTATTTCGGCGTTCTGAAATCCGGCGCTCTCGCCGTTCCCATGAACTACAGATATACAGCCAAGGAGATTGAATACTGCCTTGATCTTTCGGATTCGCAATACCTGATCTTCGGTCAGGAATTTGTCAGCCGTATCGAAGAGATCCTTCCCTCTATCGGCAGCATAAAGCTTTTGTACTGTTCTTCGGGGCTCCGGGACACAATCCCCGAATTCGCCGCCGATCTTCTGGAGATGATGGATTTTGCCTCAAGCCTGAAGCCGGCCGTTTCATCCTCTCTGTCCGAAGACGATTTCGCAGCCATCTATTTTTCTTCCGGAACCACAGGTTTCCCGAAGGCTATTCTTCACAAACACCGTTCGCTTATCAATTCCTGCCGGACCGAGCAGGCTCATCACGGTCAGCAGAAAGATGATGTGTTCATCTGCATTCCGCCACTCTACCATACAGGCGCCAAGATGCACTGGTTCGGATCTCTCATCTCCTGCAGCCGGGCAGTGCTGCTCAGGGGAGTGACACCGGAATGGATCATCCGTACCGCGGCGCTCGAACATGCTTCAATAGTATGGCTTTTGGTGCCGTGGGCGCAGGATATACTCGATGCCATTGATCGCGGAGACATAGATCTTGATGAATACGATCTGTCGTCATGGCGCCTTATGCACATCGGCGCGCAGCCGGTGCCCCCGTCCCTGATCAGGAGATGGAAGGAACACTTCCCGTCACATCAGTACGACACAAACTACGGTCTGTCCGAATCCATCGGCCCGGGATGCGTTCATCTCGGAGTCGAGAACATAGACCATGTCGGCGCCATCGGAAAAGCCGGATATCTGTGGGAGACACGCATCTGCGATGAGAACGGATCCGATGTCGAACGTGGCAAAGTAGGCGAGTTGTGGGTCAAAGGCCCTGGCGTCATGACCTGTTATTACAAGAACCCGGAAGCGACCGCAGAAGTTCTGCACGGTGAATGGCTTGCGACAGGAGACATGGCGCGCGAGGATGAACAGGGATTCATTTACCTGGTCGACCGAAAGAAGGACGTTATCATCACCGGAGGCGAGAACCTCTATCCGGTCCAGATAGAAGATTATCTGAGAGGCCACGACGCAATAAAGGATGTTGCCGTAATAGGCCTGCCCGACAAGCGTCTTGGAGAGATAGCCGCAGCGATTATCGAGGTCAAGCCCGGTAAAACGCTCACCGAGGAAGAACTTAACGAATTCTGCCAGGGAATGCCGAGATACAAGCGTCCCCGCAGATTCATTTTCGCCGAAGTCCCGCGCAATCCCACCGGAAAGATCGAAAAGCCGTTGTTGCGTGAAAGATACTGCGGCGAGCGTCTTGTCGAAACTCAGACCAAATCATGACCGCGTACCTGATCAGCTGAAGACTCACCCTGACTTCGAGACGATGGCAATCTGATAATAACACTATAATTGTTCAGAACGGCATGGTTCCAAATTATCTGTTGGATCCATGCCGTTGTTCTTTGGCGGAAAAGTGTGGAGGGCTCCTTTCGGGGGATCCCTCTTTTTCGTCAGAAATGAGTATTATCAGCCGTTGATGCTTTCCCGGCATGATGTGTCACCGGAACCGTTTTATCAGTTCTTTTATCTTATTCCGGTCATTCGACGGAACGGCGGTAATACCGGCATCGATTAGATTCTCCGCAAACACTCCGTTGCCGCTGATCAGATTTCCGGTGAAAGTCCCGTCATAGATCTGCCCGACACCGCAGCTTGGACTTCTAGGCTGGAGCACCGCAAAGTCGGCGTTCTCCTCAGCCGCTTTCTCCGCCGCCAGACGAGCACCTCTGCGGAACTGCCCGTCAACAGACGTGCCGTCTTTCAAAATGACTATCCCGTCCCGTATCTCCGACGGCTCACGCGGGACGGAAAGACCTCCGAGGACCTCCGGGCAGACAGGGATGATCTCTTCTCCGGCCAGAAGTTCGACCAGTTCCGAATCCAGATTGTTCTTTCCGTTATATTTGCAGTTGCATCCCAGAAGACATGCGCTCACGATCACTTTCAAGTGCGGCGTCCCTCTTTCAATTCGAATATCCGAGAGGATTTGAAGAGAACACCATTACATAGTAGTCTCCGATCTTTTCCTCGCCGGTAAGATCTGAAGAAACAGCATTATAACTTTCTGAAGCAATATATTTTGCCCTGTTCGAAGAATTCAGTATCATAAAATATCTGTCGGATCCGTCGCTGCCGTCATACCAGTGCCTGTCCGTCTGATAGGGATACATCTCGATATCGTTGCCAAGTCCGAACCTTACGCACCTTACCTTGACATCAGGCCCCAGGATAAGGGATATCGCCTGAGATTCCCAGTAATCCGCATATCCGTATGTGAGGGATTCCTGCTGCAGATAATCCGAGAGCTCATACAGGTATCTGTTTCCCGTCTGATCCGCGGAAGCTGCAAACACACCTGTGCCCGATAGTATGGCCGCGCTCAGTATCAGGGCGGATACCGCGACAGAGATCCTGACGGAAGCACGGGAGTGTCCGAGCATCTCCCACGCGAACACGGAAGAGGTGATGACGGCTGTCCCGAACATCGGGATCAGTCTCCAGTTCGCCGTGGAAAGATTCCCGAAGACGAATCCGAACATAACGAACCCCGATACGAACAGATGAGCTATTACAGTGATTCGTACCGCTCTGGTCTTGATCCTGCGGTAGTTGAAAGCCGCTACGACCGGAATGACGAGTACTGAAGTCCCGAAGACGAGCCTCAGTATGTTGAGGACGGATCCCAGGCTGAAGACCGGGTCCCGTTTGCGTATGTCCACCCCAATAAGGGTGAAAAAGCTCTTCGGAAACGCCGACAGGTTCTCGAACCATTTTCCCATATCGTCATAGGTCGAATAGCCGCTCTGATATCCGGCCTCCACCCCGTGCGAAACGAGTTTCAGGAGGAGAAGACCGGCCAGTGTGCACACAGCGCCGATAGCCAGAAAGAACACCGGCTTCAGTTCCCCGACACTGCCGAACTTTCTTTTCCCGTCCAGAAGCAGTTCGGCTGCGATCGCAGCGAATACGGGGGCCGTGGACAGAACTATCATCTGAAATCCATCGGACGCGATGAACAGCGACAGAGCAAAAAACAGGCACGCGTACAGTCCGGCTTTTGCCGAGATCTTACCTTTTCCGTCTCCGCCGTTTAGGAAGAATCTGAAAGCCGTTCCGGCGAAAAGCGCGAAAAACAGAATGCCGAGACTGTAATAGATCACATGCCCGAAGAAGATCTCCCTCATCTTCGCCGACGAGAAAAACGACAGAAGCGTGACCGCTGAATAGAAGAATGCCCACGCAAGTCCCATGCCGGACGACCTGAAGAAGTAGAAAAGCGATGCGGCCAGTATCAGAGAAAAGACGATCATGCCCGCAAGATGTGCCTTCATCGAGAATCCGAAGATCCATATGAAGGGGATCATTACCAGCTGACCGCCGAAAGGAAGGACCGCGGAATAGTAATACGTGCTGCTCACGATCTCACCCGATTCGACCGTGGCATCGGCCCAGTAGATCGTATCCGTGCAGTCCGAATGAAATTCTCCGGCAAATGGGCCGAGAATATAGTAGATAGTCAGAGCGACCGCGAAAGCGAACAGAACGCACGACAGGATCATGGCAACTGAACGGGAAATCTTTCTTTTTCCGGTCTCTGTATTCATGTAATTAATCCTTTCCCTGTCCGGATCACCCGTCAGACTCAGTTCTGCTTCTTCTCCTCATGGTATTCCGATTCGGTGTTTACGTTCCATACGGGAGACCTGTCCGGATCTCCCGCCTCGAAGATCCTCGCGGCAGTGACCGCGGTCATCATTGAGTGATCCATGTTATTGTATCTGTGCTGTCCGTTGCGGCCAATGCAGTACAGGTTCTCAATGCCGTCAAGGAATTTCCGTATCCAGTCGAAATCGCCGTATCCGTCAAAATATGCCGGATAGGCTTTCCTGACCTTTATCCTTACGGCGTCCTCTACGGCATCCCTGTCTATGATCCCTATGCTCGCAAGTTCATCGGCGGCAAACGATATAAAATCAGAGTCGGACATCTCCCAAAGACTGTCCCCCTCGTTGCAGAAATATTCAAGTCCGACCCAGACCTTGTGCTCCGGGTCCGCGACCATATACGGAGACCAGTTGTTGAAGATCTGGAGCCTTCCGAGTTTTACGTCGCCTTCCTGGATATAGATCCAGCAGTCGGGCACAATGTTTCCCAGAGTCTTCTTCCCTGTCGTGTTTTTCAGATTGATCCTGTCAAGCAGGAGTCCGACCGTTATGAAATCCCTGTACGGGAGGGCTTCCGCAGTCTCCGCGACGTCTGCCGGAACGTCATTCATGCATCCCACGAGATCTTTTACGGGCATGGATGAGAAATATGCGTCCGCGCTGAGTTCGCTTTCGGTCCCGCCGGAGCACACCCTGACCGACTCGATCCTGCCGCCGCTTTGCCTGACGCCGGTGACCTTTGTCCCGAACATTATCTCTCCGCCGAGTTTAATGATCTCGTCGGCCATCGTCTCCCAGAGCTGTCCCGGTCCGCGTTTAGGGTACAGGAACTGCTCAATAAGAGATGTCTCGACGGCCCTGGACGATCTGAACGGCCTTGTAAGAACGTTTTTTACTGCTCCCCAAAGCGAAAGTCCCTTAACTCTCTGCGCGCCCCACGAGGCGGATATCTTATCCGGATTTCTGCCCCATACCTTTTCGGTATAGCTTTCGAAAAACATCTCGTACAGCGGCTTTCCGAACCGGTTTATATAAAAGTCACGGAGAGAGTTCTCCTCGCGCTTTCTCAGACAGGAGCCAAGATATCCGAACCCCGCCTTAACCGTTCTCGAAAATCCCATATTTTTGAACGTGGAAGCCTTCAAGCTTATTGGATAGTCGAAAAACTTCTTGAGATAGTATATCCTTGATACCCTGTCACGGCACAGCATGACCCGTTCCTCTTTTTCCGGATCGGGTCCGCCCTCCGAGAGCGGTTTCTCGTTCCCGAGCACTTTATCGTCATATGCGGGCTCTCCCTGGAGCGGCATGAGCTCGTTCCAGATCCTGTTTACCTCATCGGATTTGGAAAAGAATCTGTGCCCGCCGATATCGATACGGTTGCCGTTGTGTTCGGCGGTTCTGGAAATGCCTCCGACGAAATCGTTCTCTTCGATGATGACCGGGATATAATCCGTTTCTCTGAGCAGCGTATATGCGGCGGTAAGTCCAGCCGGACCCGCACCGATTATTATTACTTTTCTACCGGACATGAAATGACTATCCTCCGTGAGCTTCAGACCGTTCTCCGTAATATGAGGCTCTTATTCTTCCAGCTTTTTCGACCGGATGTCGCGTCCGGTGAAGCAAAGCGTGAAAAACTCTCCGAAGATTCGGCTCGTGATCCTGTCAGCGTATCTTCTCCTCAGTTCGACCCTGTCCAGATTTGTGCTGATCATCGTCGGCTTTCTGCGGTTCTCCCTGGTGTTTATGATATTGTACAGGCTCGATACCGTAAAACTGCTCGTCAGTTCCGTGCCGAGATCGTCTATTATCAGAAGGTCGCAGTCAAAATATCTGGATGTCAGATCCTCGTCTTCATCATACCTTCTGCGGAATCTTTCATTTTCAAAATCGGAAAAAATGTTCTGCGCCGTGTCGTATACGACATCGTACCCGTGATCGATGATGACCTTGGCGGCCGCAGTCGAAAGATGGGTCTTGCCGAGCCCGGTTCCTCCCATGAGAAGCACGTTGTCGGCCTTGGCGGGAAGGAAATTCTCAGCGTAGTTCTTCATGTTGCAGAAGATGAATTCCGCGTTTTTCCGGTCTTCCCCATCATAATACCCGAGGGAAAAATTGTCGAAAGACTGTTCGCGCATAAGGCCCGCTATGCCGGAACTCTCGTATCCTGCCAGTGCCAGAGCTTTTTTCATGCACTGGCACATCTCGTTCCCGTCGAATCCCGTGTCACCGCATCTGCTGCACTCGTATCTGACATCGGAATAGTCCTCCGGATACCCGGCTTCCCTCAGCAGCCCGGCCCGCCTGTTCCTGAGCTCGGCGTTTTCTTTTTTCAGCGCGGCAATGCGTCCGTCAAGACCGTCTTTCCCCTTTTCGGCCGCCGCAAACAGCTTTAGCCCCGTATCGGAAAGTTTAAGATCTATCTCTCTGACTCCGGGGACTTTTTCCCAGAGTTCTCCGCGTCTTGCTTCGGCTTCGGCACGCGCGAGAAGCGGTTTCTCCTCGAACTGGGCTCTGATTTTTCTGTAGTTTTCACGGTTGTAACTGATCTTCGCCGCCACCCTTCATCTTTCTGTTGTAACTGCGTTTCAGCGCTGCCTCAAAGAATTCGTCCGTGCCGAAACTTCCCTCTCCGGATCCGCCCTGCGGTGACTCGGGCTCCGGCACGTCTTCGGGTTTCTCATAACCCGCGGAATGCCACTTTTCAAGTATCTTGTTCGCATATGGAACTGAAGGTTTCCCTATGGCGTTCACTGTCATCTCATAGGCTTTCCTGATGAGTTCCGTATCGAGTTCCCAGTCGATCGACCAGCTCGTGAACGCTGAATGCTCCTTCGCGGTCAGGGCCCTGTCGCCGACCCCGAACATCCTGCGGAGGAACTCTTCGGAGGACTCGAACTTGTCCTTCCTGCGGAGGTAGTCCTCAAGGGCCGCATAGCTGTCGATGCCCTTGTCCGTCAGCGTGTAGGCCATCCTCTCCATATACTTGAGCGACGTCTTGCCTTTTTCCTTGCAGTAAGCCATCAGCGCAAGGATATACTCCGGTTCGAGGCACAGATAATCCCTCATGACCAGGACCGTATTTGCTTCGACCGAATTGAAGACCTTGCCGACGGTGTTCTGACATGCATTGAGAAGGAGCGCGAGCTCCGCGTGTTCCTTGAACACTTTTTTTATCTCGTCGGAAGTATAGCTCGGGGCATCTTCGGGCCCGCGTGTTTTCGGAGTCACGGCCTTTTTGTCTTCCGCTGCTTTCTCCTCACCCTTTGACGCCCGAGCCGTCTTTGTCCTGCGTCCTTTCGGCGCCAGGATGCCTGCCCCTCTGAGATATGAAACGGAGATGTCCATATCCGTCCTGCTGACTCCGAATGTCTTTGCCAGACCGTCGAGATCGTCCTCTTCTATACCGCCCCTGAGCGCCACCGTCAGAACGAGCCTCATGTCGAGTTCGCTCATCTCGGGCTCGTGTTCGGCTACGGCCTTCGGCAGGCTGATCTCTTCCGAATCTTTTCTGAATTTAATTGTCATGTCTCATCCTCTGTCTTTGATCCGCTGTCGCTCCCCAGTTCGTAGCACAGCTTCATTAGAGAATCCCCCAGATGAACGTTCTCGATCTTTAATTCCGGCTGCAGGCGCTTAAGCTCGGCATTCGCGAAATTCCAAATCCCTCTGACGCCTATTTCGGCAAGCATCGCCGCGGTGTCCTCCGCTGCGTCTCTCGGAATTGTAAGTATGGCGATATCTACCTGCTCTTCCCTGCAGAATTCCGCGATCCTGTCCATCCCGGCGACCTCGAGTCCGGCAACGGTCTTTCCGATTATTTCGGGGGAGATGTCGAAAAGGCCGACCAGCGAGACTCCTCGGTTGGCGAACATCGGACTTCCGGCCAGAGCTCTGCCCAGGTTCCCGCAGCCCACGATGACCGCTCTGTATCCCTTCGTGACGCCGAGGATGCTGCTGATCTTCCCGTAGAGATAGCTGACGTTGTATCCGTACCCCTGCTGGCCGAATCCGCCGAAGCAGTTGAAATCCTGCCTGATCTGGGAAGCTGTCGTACCCATGAGCTCCGCGAGCTTTTTTGAACTGACTCTCCTGACCCCGGCGTTCTCAAGTTCCCTCAGATACCTGAAATATCTCGGCAGCCTTTTTTTAACGGCATCCGACACCCCGGACGGCGATGCCGATTCGTCAGGTCTGGCGCCGGTGATTCCCGCTGCAGCCGGATCTGTTCCGGTGATCCTTTCCAAATCGGTTCAACTCCTTGACAAAAATCTGTCCTTAAGTCACTTGCCGCCTGTCAGATGTTTTCCATAACGTATTCCGCGAACTGTTCGCAGGTAGCTCCGTTGTCCCTTCCGGTTATCACGAACTTCTTCTCTTCGAACATGCAGCGGTCCAGCGCGGCAGAAAGCTTATCCGCCTCCGTCTGGAATCCGATGTGCGACAGCATCATGACGGTAGCCCTCAGCATGGAGCACGGATCCGCGTATTTCGCCCTTCCCTCGTTGACCATGCGCGGCGCGGAACCGTGGATAGCTTCAAACATGGCATACCTCTTGCCTATGTTGGCCGATCCGGCCGTGCCTACTCCGCCCTGGAACTCGGCCGCCTCATCGGTGATGATGTCTCCGTACAGGTTCGGAAGAATGAAGACCTGGAAATCAGTGCGTCTCTTCTCGTCGACGAGTTTCGCGGTCATGATGTCGATGAACCACTCGTCGGTCGTGATCTCTGGATATTCTTTCGCTATCTCTTCGCATATCCTGAGGAATTTGCCGTCCGTAGTCTTTATCACATTTGCCTTTGTCACGATGGAGACCCTGTTCTTCCCGTTTCTCCTGGCATATTCGAAAGCAAGTCTGGCTATCCTCGACGTGCCCTCGGTGGTGGTCACAACATAGTCTAGAGCTAGGTCGTCCGTGACATTGATCCCCTTTGAACCTACGGCATATCCGCCTTCCGTGTTTTCGCGGAAGAACGTCCAGTCTATCCCTTTTTCGGGCACCTTGACAGGCCTGACGTTCGCGAACAGATCCAGTTCTCTCCGCATCGCGACGTTCGCGCTTTCGATGTTCGGCCAGGGGTCGCCCGCACGGGGCGTCGTCGTCGGCCCCTTGAGAATGACGTGGCATTTTTTCAGTTCCGCAAGAACGTCGTCGGGTATCGCCTTGCCTGCCGCGGCCCTGTTTTCTATCGTTAGCCCTTCTATCTCCCGCAGTTCGACCTTTCCGTCCTTTATCCTGTCTGCGAGCAGGCTTCCGAGCACCCTGCGCGAAGCCGCAGATATCACCGGTCCGATGCCGTCGCCGCCGCAGATCCCTATGACGATCCTGTCGAGCTTCGAAAAGTCCGTCGTCTCCTTTGAGGAATTGATCCTCTCCACCCTTTCGAGCTGGCCGAGAAGGAGCTCCTCGTATTTTTTCAGTGCTTCCTCAATGGCTTTGCTGTAATCCATAACGTTCTCCATTCTGTGTTAAAAACGCGATTTAAAAAATTAAAAAATAAATATCATATCAGGAGCGGTTTAAATGAGACTGATCCGCCCCGCACCGCCTGTTATCTCCTGTTTTTCACTTTTCCACAGTCTTTTCCACGTTTTCTGAAGCTAATATCAGCGTTTCGGAAAGTATCAATGTCTCCTGCTTTCAGTCCGCGTGTGCGTTCAGATCCGTTCCCGCCCTGACTCCGGACATGAACTCGTAGTACCCCTGCGCGCCGACCATCGCGGCGTTGTCACCGCAGAGAGACACGGAAGGAACGCAGAACTCTGTCCCCGTCTCCACACACATCTCCCTCATGCAGCGCCTCAGGTGAGAATTCGCCGCCACTCCGCCGGCAAGCACCAGCGAGCGGGCCCCCGTTAAAGCCAGGCATTCCCGGGCCTTGTCGGTGAGTCCGCGGCATATGGCTTTCGTCAGGGAAGCCGCTACCCCGCACCGGTCCGGTTCAGCATCTTTCTGTCTTACGCCGTTTATGTAATTCAGACACGCGGTCTTGAGACCGCTGAAAGACAGATCCATACTGTCCCTGAGAGCCGGCGACGGAAGCTGAACGAGATCCGGGTCTCCGGAGGAAGCCAGCTCATCCATCTCGGCTCCGGCAGGATACGGGCACCCCAGCACCCTGCCGACTTTGTCGAATGCTTCTCCCGCCGCGTCGTCACGCGTTCCGGAAACGTAGTCCCAGTCCGTGTAGTCCCGTACATTGTAAAAGCAAGTGTGTCCGCCCGACACTATCAGAGCGGTGAAAGGCGGCTTCAGGTCCGGATGCTCCAGATAAGCGGCGGCCGCATGAGCTCTGACATGATCAACGGGAACAAGGGGGATCCCGTGGGCAAATGACAGCGATTTCGCGAAATTCATACCCACGAGCAGCGCACCGATGAGCCCCGGCGAATTCGTGACCGCGACCGCGTCTATATCGCGCAGTCCCGCCCCGGCTGTATCCAGCGCCTCATGGGTAATCCCGGATATCGCCTCAATATGGGCCCTTCCCGCTATCTCGGGGACGACTCCGCCGTATTTTCTGTGTACCTCTATCTGCGAGGCCACGATATTTGAAAGTATCTTCCGCGAGTCCCCGCTCATCGATACTACCGCCGCGGAAGTCTCGTCGCAGGACGATTCAAGAGCCAGTATAAGCATTTTTCCCTCTTTTCATAACCACGGCATCTTCCGAAGGTTCCGAATAGTATCCTTTTCTCTCTCCGTACTTGACGAATCCGAGTTTTTCATATAGACCGATCGCCGGCAGATTGGATCTGCGCACCTCCAGAAAGAAGGTCTCTGCCCCGCCCGCGGTCCCGGCATCCATAAGGCTTTTCAGAAGCGCCTGTCCGGCTCCGCGCCGTCTGGCCCCGGGACTGACGGCTATGTCCAGGATCTGCATCTCGCCGCAGATATTGTATCCGATCGCGAACCCGATCATTTTCCCGTCACTGCCGAACGCGCCGAAAGAAACGGAAAAAGCGCACCCGAGCGAAGAAATGACCGCTTCCCTCGACCAGGGGTCGGAGAAGCATTCCTGTTCGAGCCGGCACACCTCGTCGGCCTGTCCGGTCCCGACCGGTCTGACCGTATATTCCATCGATACTACAGCTTTCTGACAGCCTCGATGATAATATCGAGCGTCTTTTCGTATTCTTCGAGATCCCCCCCATAGGGATCGGGGACCGAGACGCCGAGAGAAGCGATCTTCCCCGCGTATTCCGGGAATGCCATCATTATCCTCAGTACATGCTCATCCGTCATCCCGTAGACCCTGTCCGCGCTTTTCAGCATCTCCGCATCGAGCTGGTGCGACATATGCAGTCTGTAGTCGTTTTCGGGAACAGGGCGGATCCCCTTTCTCTCCAGGGCAATGAGCGCGTTCTTCGAGATTGGAGACGGGAAAGGAACGAAAAGGCCCGCGCTGTAAGCAAAAACCCCTCTGTCTCCGAGCAGATCGTTCGCGGCGGCCGCGGCCATGGGAGAACGGCATGTGTTCCCCGTGCACACGAAGCAGTACCTTTCCGCGGTGCTCTTTCCGTCTTCGGCCTTTTCCTCCTCTTTTTCCGGAGTCAGGAGCGCCCCGGCCGCTAAAGCATCAGTCATTGCCAATAACACCTTCCTGTGACTCAGTCGAACAGACTAGCCTGTCCTGGGATCTCCGCGCTCTGACGGGGCTGCGGCTCAGGAAATTTCAGCCCCAGATGCTCATATGCTGCTCTCGTGACGCAGCGCCCCCTCGGTGTCCGGCTGATAAATCCTATCTGCATGAGATACGGTTCGTAAACATCCTCCAGGGTCACAGCTTCCTCGCCGACGGTCGCGGCAAGCGTCTCCAGACCCACGGGACCTCCGCCGTAGTATTTTATTATCGTTTCCATCATTTTTCTGTCGGTGTTGTCGAGTCCGAGTTCGTCGATATCGAGTTTTGAAAGCGCATACATCGCCATCCTCTCCGTGATGGCGCCTTCATTTTCAAACTGCGCGAAATCCCTGACGCGCTTGAGCAGCCTGTTTGCGATCCTCGGGGTCCCCCTTGAGCGGGACGCGATCTCCAGCGCGCCGTTCCTGTCTATCTCTATGTTCAGTATGCCGGCCGACCTGACGACGATCTGCGCCAGTTCCTCAGGAGTATAAAGGTCAAGCTTGAACGTGACTCCGAACCTGTCCCTGAGTGGAGTCGAAAGCTGACCGGCCCTTGTGGTGGCGCCGATAAGGGTGAACTTCGCCAGAGGCAGCCTGATGCTCCTTGCCGCGGGTCCCTTGCCTATTATGAGGTCGAGAGAGTAGTCCTCCATGGCGGGATAAAGTATCTCCTCGACTGAACGGTTCAGTCTGTGGATCTCATCGATGAACAGGACATCCCCCTCGGAGAGATTGGTCAGAAGAGCCGCCAGATCGCCCTGCTTCTCTATCGCCGGCCCAGACGTGATGCGGATATTGACGCCCATCTCCGCGGCGATTATAGCGGAAAGGGTGGTCTTTCCCAGCCCGGGAGGGCCGTACAGCAGAACGTGGTCGAGCGTCTCTTTTCTCATTTTCGCCGCCTCGATGAAGACCTTCAGGTTCTCCTTGGTCTTTGTCTGACCGATGTATTCGGAAAGTGTCTTCGGCCTGAGACTCAGATCCGATTCGGCGTCTTCCGGGCCGTATGAAGTTGATACTATTCGGTTTTCCAGATCGAATTCTTCTTCCTGCACGGTATGCTACCTCCGGAAATGGATTATGGAGCCGGCGTCGCCCCTGAAATCATATGGCATCATATTTTGGAAAGTACCGAAAGAGCGCTTCGTATTATCTCTTCCAGACTGAGATTCTCCGTTTTGACAGATCTGAGAGCGGAGATCGCCTCTGCCCTGCTGTACCCGAGGACCACGAGCGCGTTCTGCGCCTCCGAAAGCTTGTTGTTTCCTCCGGTGACGCTGGATGCCGCGGAGAAAGTGTCTGAAGACAGCCCCGCGCTTTTGTCCGTGCCGCCGAGTTTGTCCTTGAGTTCAAGCACGATCCTTGCCGCGCTCTTTGCGCCGACTCCCTGAGCTCGGGATATCGACTTCGTATCCTCGCTCACGACGGCCAGAGCGAACTGTTCCGGCGTCATGGACGACAGGATGGAGATCGCGGCCTTCGGGCCGATCCCCGATACCGATATCAGAAGCTTGAAGCTGTAAAGCTCCTTCTGCGTTGAGAACCCGAAAAGTTCTACCGCGTCCTCTCTGACGGAAAGGTGAGTATACAGCTTGACTCTTGGGGGATTCGCCTCGTTCAGCGGCGGAAAACTGTTCAGAGTGGTTCCGCTGACCGTAAGCCTGTATCCCACTCCGCCGCAGTCTATGACCGCCATTCCCGATTCGTAATATGTAAGTTCACCGCAGATATGGTAAAACATCACTCGCTGTCCTCCGTGTCTTCGCCGGCAGTGTTAACGTCAGGTTCATCCGGCATCTCTCCCGTCTCCCCGGCGGACAACTCCTGCCCGCCGTCCGGCAGGACGTCTGCGGCGGGGTCTTCTTCCGCCGGAAGTTCCGTAACGTCTTTTGATCCGGCGCCGCATCTGACAGGGAACGGGAATGAGACCGAGCCCTCGCATGCCGGGCCGTTTCCGCTCTTGTTGTTCTTTCTTCTGATGATCGTGTCCAGAGCGAACAGGACGGCGAAAACGGCAAGCGAAACTATTGATATGATAATGCCCGTTTTGACCTGCTTGGGCATATAGATCATTTCCAGATCATGTTCTCCGGGCGTCGGCGCGTCAAACGCGATAAGAGCCCCGACAGTTTCATAGATGTCGGTCTTCACTCCGTCGAGATAGATGTTCCATCCCTCATCGTACGGTATCGAAGTGTATACCGTGCTCTTGCTGAGCGTCGTGGTGATCTTTCCCTTGAAATGGTCTTCGGAATAATCCGGATCGATTATATAGTTGTATTCGGAAAGAAGCGGCATCACGCTCTTAAAGACTTCCTCGTCAAGATAGTACAGATATCCGCCTGAGTTGTTGGCCATGTAGACCGGATCGTTCTTGAGCACAAGCGTGATCTCGATGTTCTTGGTGACCGCCGCCATGTATGCTCCCTTTTCGCCTATCTTGACTATCCTCGTGGTCTCGTTCCCGAAATATGTTCCGCTGGCGATGCCGTTGATCTTCATGTCGACCTCCCTGGGATACGTGCTCGCGAAATACGCGTAGATCTGCACCTCCTCCTCGGGTACGTCGAACGTATAGTTTATCCTCGCGTCGCCTCCGCTGCCGTCTGCGGCATACTTCTTGTGACCGCTGACGTAGCCTATCGTCACGTTGCTGTCCGAGACAGCCTTGAGCGTCAGCGGGACGAACAGCTGAACGGGCTTTTTCTGCCCGAGCATGGCTCCCACCATTGCGTTCATCAGTTCGAACGGATTGTAGTAGTCTTCAGGATTCAGATCCTTTATCAAGGGAGAAGACGCGGCCGCGAGAGAAAGAGCATAGCTGTTGTTGTACGCATAGATGGTCTGTCCCTCTTTCACTCCCTCGGTGGTGAACACGAGATCGTAAGGCTCGTCCATCTTCGAATCCGAAAGTATGTATTTAAGTCCGAGCAGCGAATCCGACACGGGAGTGCCGCCGAGATATTTGGACCAGTGGCTCTTTGAACAGTACCCGAGTCTCTCGAGCAGCTTCAGCGTCTCTTTGTTGAGAGTAGAAGTGGAATTCGAAAGGCCGTTGATATCCAGCGCCATGGCATCGTTGGTCTTGCGGTGGTATGTCTTTTCCGATCTGTAGAAACTGTCGTCATACTGCTTGAGCTTGTTGAAGGCAGCCCTCCAGGGCTCCATGTTGCTGACATAAGAGGTCCTGGACGAGAAATGCACGTCCTTGTCGAGAGCGATAAGATTCAGCAGCCCGGCCGTGAACATCTCCAGACATATCAAAACGCAGATAACCATTGCCGCGTGGTTCTCCGAATTAGCGTGCATGAACGAATACGAGGCCAGAAAATACGCTATCACGCATACGACCGTGAGCCAGATCGACCCGATATCTTCCATGTAGCTGTAGTCCAGCTTCTGAATGATGAATATCAGGAGCATGTAGGCGACGCTTATCGCGAGAAGTACCTTCGGTTTAGTATCCTTCAGCGTCTCATAACCTTTGACCGCGGCAACCAGGAAAATGAAGCAGAACATGAAGCTGTACCGGCACTCCAGCCAGTTCGGACGCTGCAGACCGTGCCAGAACATGTCGACGGCCTGGATGTTGAAGCTGAAAACGAACACCAGCAGAAGGATCCCGGTGGCTATTCTTTCCCTCACCGAATACTTTCCGCTCATAAAGAACAGCGGGACCGTCATAAGCGAGAAGACGCCGCAGTATATCCACGGCAGGCCGTCAGGACGCACCGTGTCATAGCTTCCGGGGAACAGCTTCGTTACGATGTCGAGAAGATCGTAGCGCTGGCTGAATGAGTATGTCGGATTTGAAAAGGTGTTTTTGCCGAATGAGATCGAGTAGTATGCGGAAAGGATTATTACCGCTGATATGCCTAGAGCGATAGCGCTGTACAGTGCAATCCTTCCGAAAGACTTTATGAAATGATGGTTCTCCGACAGCGGGTTGTTGGCGCCGTCCTTGGAGTGGGCGAACCAGTAATATAAGAAATACAGCACCACATAGATGCATACCATATATCCTATGTAAAAGTTGGATATCACGGAAAGAGCGAGGCAGATGACGAACATCTTGTACTTTCCGTACTTTATCATGTTTTCTATCCCGAGAGAGACCAAAGGAAGGAAGATCACGCAGTCCAGCCACATCGTGTTGTGCTGGTAAACGATGGCATACGACGTGAGCGCGTACATAGTCGAAAACATGACCGTCGCTATCTTGTTGAAGCCCGGCCTCGTCTTGTGTATGTAGTACCCGAACGTCAGTCCGCAGCTTCCGCACTTCAGAAGGATCATCAAGAGCAGAGCCTCGGTGATCGCCCCGGCGGGGAACAGAACTGTGATAAGTGAGAACGGGCTGGAGACATAGTACGCGAAGATGCCGAGGAACTCACCGCCCAGCGACCTTGAGAAAGAGTAGAGGAGACTTCCGCCGTCCAGAATGATATTTCTCAGAGCCTCGAAAAAATAAACATACTGTCCGTTGAGATCAAGGACCAGCACGGAATTCTCCCCGAACGGAAACACTTCCATGCCTATGTAAATAAGCCACATGAGCACCATCGGAACGATGAATGCGGCTATCAGATATCTGTATTCCTTTATGACCGCGGAAAACCGGGACCTGCCTTTCACCTCGGCGGCGACAGGCTCAGCCATGAGCTCCGCTTCGGCGGTTTCCGTTCCGGTCACTTCGGCCTGAACACTTTCTTCCGCCGCCGTTTCAACGGCATTTTCTGCTGCTTTGGATTCTGTATCCATAGTCTGATACCTCTCAATTAATTCTGACTTTCGCGGTTCAGTTCCCGTTCGTCCCCGAAACCCGCCCCGCGTCCCCGGGATGGACCTTTTTTATTGACCGCTCCAGTTTTTCCCTGGGAACGGTCATATCCCTTCCGCAGCCTTCGCACACGACCCGGAGATCGCTTCCGACCCGCAGGACTTTAAGCCTGTTCGACCCGCACGGATGCGGTTTTTTCATTTCAAGAACATCGCCGACAGAAACAGATACTATCCTCAAAAAGCATCCCCCCGCAAAATCATCCGAATAATGCGTATAATAACCCGATTGTAACGATAATTATACCACACCGGCCCATTTCTGTAAATTGCCTGGGCGAAAAATGAGATGCCTTTCCGGGGTCCGTGATGCCGTTTCGGAAAAGGAAGCGGCCCGGGAACATGTTATCCCGGGCCGGTACATTTATGTATTACATTTCTTTCATTATGTTTCTGCTTCGCGGAAGGAAGTTCGGCTATCCTTTTTCCCTTAGTCTGAAGAGAGACTGCTCTATCCCGTATCTCCGCAAAAGCTCCCTTACTTCATCCATCTTCTCCGGATGCGGTCTCCCGGTCTTCTGCGCCCTAATCATTATGTTCTTGGGCGAATGAGAGAAATCAACGAATTCGAGCAGATCGATCCTGTATCCTTCAGCCTCGAGTATCATCGCCCTTACGGTATCCGTCAGAAGGGCGCACATCCTTTCCTTCACTATGCCGTATCTGAGGAAGACATCGAGTTCCCCTCCCGGGGCGATGCTGCCGTTGACCTCGTGCTGGCAGCACGGTACGGAGATTATCGTGCGGACATCCTTCTTTATCCCGTAGTTCAGAGCATAATCCGTGGCAGTATCGCAGGCGTGAAGCGAGACGATCATGTCGATCTCATCGTCGTAGAGCGCGTCCTTAGTCACATCGCTGACATAAAACTCAAGTCCGCTGTATCCGTACCGTTCCGCCACTTCCCTGCAGTGCTTTATCACGTCGGGCTTAAGATCGTATCCGATTATCCTGACTTTGACGCCCCTGACGACAGCGAAATAGTGGTACAGAACGAACGTGAGGTACGACTTGCCGCATCCGAAATCGAGGATGGTCATCTCGTCATCGCTTCTTCCGCGAAAGACATCGTCCACCGTCTCGACGAATCTGTTGATCTGCTTGAATTTGTCGTACATACCGGTGACCACCCTGTAGTCTCGGGTGAAAACGCCCAGCTCAACGAGAGCGGGAACAGGATCGCCTTCCCTGATGATATAGTCCTTGCTGCGGTCGTTGCCCGTCTGAGCGGGCACGGAGCCTTTTCCGGCGGCGCCGCTTCTCATTCTGAATCCTCCTGCGCCGTTTCTTGAGAAAGAATCCGCGGAACCTTCCGAGAGCGCATTGATCTGGCGGTATCCGGAACAGAGTCCGAGTATATAGCTTTCGGCGTCTTCCGCGCGGACATTCAGATGGAACACCTTGTCTTCTTTGAATCTTTCAGCCTGCCACTGCGCGCCGTTCTTCATGGAGACGGGCCTGAGTTTTATCTTCGTAAAACCGCCTTCCGCTCCGTCCGGAGAACTGAACGTGACTCTGGTCAGGGTTTCTCTGTGAGACAGTATGTACTGAGCGACTTCATTTGCCGTCATAAACATATCTCCCCTGTTTCAAGTCCCGGTCTAAGCCTTCCTGATTATCTCCGAAAGATTCCGGCAGATGCTCTGCGCGACTTCCGGCTTGTTCATGGAATAAACGTGGACGTTCTTTATGCCGTTGGCGAACAGATCTATTATCTGGTCCGTCGCATAAGCGATGCCCGCCTGCTTCATTGCCTCCGGCATTCCGCCGAAACTGTCCACGAGACTTTTGAACCTCTGCGGCATGAATGAACCGGACAGTTTTATCGCGCGGTCGACCTGATTCGCGTTCGTTATAGGCATTATTCCGGGAATTATCGGTACTTTGATCCCGGCCTCCCTGGCCTTGTACAGGAAATTGTAAAACAGATTGTTGTCGAAGAACATCTGTGTCGTAAGGAAAGAGCATCCCGCCTCGACCTTTTCGCGCAGATGGGTCAGATCCTCATGCTGGTTCGGGCTCTCCGGGTGGATTTCCGGATAGCATGCGCCGCCGATGCAGAAATCTCCTCCGCCCGACACTATGTCGCGGATAAGATCGACCGCATAGCGGTAATCCCATTTGCTCCTGTCCGTGTTCTCCAGCTGGGGAGGCAGATCCCCGCGCAGGGCCATAATGTTATCTATTCCCGCGTTCTTTATCGCCTCTATCTGTCTCTTCACCGTTTCTCTGGTGGACGATACGCATGTCAGATGCGCGAGGACCGGCACGTTCGTCTTCTTCCTGAGATTCTCAGCGATCTCCACGGTATACCTGCTCGTTCCTCCGCCCGCGCCGTAAGTGACGCTCATGAAGGAGGGCGACAGTTCGGCTATCTTTTCCGTGGCGGCCTTCACGCTCTCAAAGACCGTGTCGGTCTTGGGCGGAAAGACTTCAAAAGAGAGCGAATATCCTTCTTTTTCAAAAATATCGGTGATCTTCATATCTTCTCCTCAAAGCCGGTATATTTTACATCTTAATTTTTTTAATCAGTTCCTTCTGCCGGGGCCGGACACGGACGGATCAGCAGCTCAAAATGAACGTCTTTCCCGCTGAACCTGTATCTTTCGGGAAGCGCCGGTCCGCATGACGAAGACCCGATCCCGGAACATCCGCAGTCTATGCGGAGATGAACGAGGCCGTCGCGTCTGAGTTCTCCCGGATGTCCGGCGCGGTCGAGCTCTTCCGCGCTGTATTCGGACACGGAGAATTCAAATCCCTTTTCCGAACCGAATTCAAGCGCCCCGATCCTGAGCATTCTTGTCTCCGTATGATTTCCGTGCTCCTGCGGCCTCGGATAATTCACGTATTCCCCGGAGGCGCTGCTCCTGTAAAGCCCTACGGAGGACTGATGACACATATCACTGTAGCACTCGAGCGGACCTCTTCCGTAATACTCAAAGCCGGAGCTTCCGTCGGGAAGGAGCAGCTCGAATCCGAGCCTCGGGAGATACCATCCGTCTCTTGAAGAGTCTCCGGTCACAAGCACGGAGATACAGCCGTCCTCAAAGACCCGCACCTCTTCGGTGTATCTGAAAAACGGTGTCCGGGACACTCCGGCGAGCGAAGCCTCCGCGACCGCTGCCCCGTTGCGCATCCGTACAGAATAAACTTTTGAGAACTGTCTGTCCAGATTGTCCCCCAGGCATCCGTTCCCGGTCTTCCATATGTCTCTCATCGCCGCGTCGTTGTCTGTCAGCGCCCTGAACGCGGTAAAGCGGACGTCTCCGGCCAGCTGTTCCGTCCCTCCGACCTCAATACCGGTGAAATGGCCGTGCTTTTTTGAAAAAGCGTATCTGAATCCGTTCCCGCGAAACACGATCTCTCCGCCGGTATCCTCTCCGTAGACCGGCTCGCCGTGGCCGCCGCTTCTGACGGGCGGAAGAGCGATCAGGTGCTGTTCCGAAGCCACGGTCTCACCCGTCTCACGGTCCGTGAGCGTAACGTTCAGGTAGTATCCGAGTTCCGGACAGACATCGGCCGTGCAACCGATCGGGAAAGATTCCCGTCCGCCGGCCGGTATTCGCACCGGTATCCGGCTGACGGTCTCCCTGATACCGTCAAGGAATGTCTCCAGGACCAGAGTATATCCGGAAAAGTCCCGGAAGCTGTAAAGGTTATCCACCGTAAGGACGCCGTCGGCGAACGAGGTTCTCATCGGCTGGTACGCAGCCTTTATCTCATATGAGCCCGATTTGAACGATCTGTCTGCGAACACCGCTCCGTCGCAGCAGAAATTTCCGTCGTGGGTAAGTTCTCCGCTGAACTCCCCGCCGTATCTCAGGTCGCCGTCTCTGAACAGCCCGTGATCCGCCCATTCCCAGACGCATCCACCGATCAGCTTCGGGTATTTTCTGAACAGTTCGCAATAATCCCAGACGTCTCCCGGTCCGTTGCCCATCGAATGCGAGTACTCACACAGGAACACGGGCATGTCTATGCTCCCGTCCTCCGCAAATTCCTCGAGTTCCCGGAGAGAGCTGTACATGCGGGAATAAACATCCGGCCCGCAGGCAGCCCGCTCTTCAGGAGACTGCATCCGGGACGCGTCCTCCGAATGGATGAGACGGGACGGATCCCTGCTTCTGACCCATTTCATCATGGCCAGAGTGTTTTCACCGCATCCGCTCTCGTTTCCCATTGACCACATGATCACCGACGGATTGTTCTTGAATGTCTCCACGGCGCGCCTGATACGGTCCGTGAACTCGTCCTTCCACTCCGGGTCCGCGCACGGCCAGTCCCTGCTGCCGCAGTCATAATCCGCGTCAGTGCCGGGATTTCTGGTCAGGAAGCCGTGAGTTTCGAGGTCAGTCTCGAGGATCAGATAAAATCCCATCCTGTCGCAGAGCTGCGCCATCAGCGGATGGGGCGGGTAGTGCGATGTGCGAATGCAGTTTATATTCATCGACTTCATCAGCTCAAGATCGCGGGTGATATCCTCTTTGCTTACTGCCCAGCCCTTGAGCGGATGCGTGTCGTGCCTGTTTATTCCGTGAAGCTTTATTGGCGTCCCGTTCAGAAGGAGAGCGTTGTCCTCAGATACAGACAGTTCCCGCAGCCCGAAATCAAGCGGGATCCTCTCCCCGCATCTTTCTATCTCCGCCCTGTAGAGGAACGGCTGTTCGGCATTCCAGCGCACGGGGACGTCGGGCCTGAATACGAAACTGTCTTTGAATTCTCCGCCGCACAGTCTGGTTCCGCCGGCATAGATACTTATCTCCGCCGCGCCGTCTATCCTGAATTCCGCACTGTTTTTATCCTGAATTATCTCTATATCTGTGATGTGGCCTTCGGGACGCTGAAGGATATATATTTCCCTGAATATCCCGCTGTATCTCAGGCAGTCCTGATCCTCGAGATAACTTCCGGCACACCATTTCATGACCGAGACGCGGATCCTGTTCGTACCTTTTACCGCAAAAGCGGTAATGTCGAACTCGGCCCGCAGTCTGCTCCCCTCCGTGAATCCGGCAAATGTCCCATTCACGTAGACAAACGCGCAGCTGGACACGCCCTCGAGTTCCAGGTATACCCTCCCCCAAAGAGAAGCGATCTCGAAATCCCTTTCATATATCCCGGCGGGGTTATCGTCCGGAACATACGGCGGGTCGCACGGGAACGGATAGTTGATGTTTGTATAGTTCACGTCTCCGAACCCCTCGGTCTGCCAGCATGACGGCACAGTGATGCTCTCCCAGGTTTCCACGGATGCGTCCGGTTCGGCGCCGTATTCGAAATATGCGAACCGCCATGTCCCGCACAGATCCGTTCTTTCGGAAACGCCCCCGGGGACATAATAGGCTCTCGGGGCCATCCTGTTTTCGGACGTTTTCTTTTTGCTTTCGTAGATCCGTATCATAATCTTATCCTTTGGCGCTGCCGTCCGTAATTAGTCCGTAATTAGTGGGCTGCGGGTCAGTCCACCGCTTGCCATACGGACTTCCGCATGATATAATTATCTGGTAGTCATTTGATTCGGGAGGCGATCTAAAAATGAGCGTTTTTACAGAAAAAGCACGCGAATTCATTGAATCCGGACATTATAACGTTTACCATCTAACCGAGATCAGGGACGGTGTTTCCGAAACGGTGTCTTTCGGAAAATCCAACCCGTGTCAGAACTCGTATTCCGTGGCGAAGGCATTCGTCGTGACGGCGCTGGGAGTCCTGTATGACAAGGGCCTGCTGTCGACCGATGAAAAAGTAGTCGATATACTCAGAAAATACCTGCCCGCCGGGATGGACGAAAGATGGGAACTTACGACCGTGGACATGGCCCTCAAGCACAAGATAGGTCTCCCGGGATCGTTTCTCGACATAGACGTGTACAGCACTTACGAATTCGGAAAGGACTTCCTTTCCTACATGCTTTCGTATCCTCTGGAACACACCCCCGGAGAAGAGAGCATATATACGGACGGGGCGTTCTATCTTCTCGGCCGGATCGTAGAGGAAAAAGCCGGCATGGATCTTCTGAAATTCATGTGGAAGGAACTGTTCTTCGACATGGAAGTCCAGGAAGCGGCATGGAGCACATGCCCGCTCGGACATCCCATGGGTGCGACCGGGCTTTACATCAGATCGAGCGATATGGCGAAACTCGGTCAGCTCTACCTCGACCGCGGCGAGTTCAAGGGTAAAAGACTGCTCTCCGAGGACTGGACGGACATAGTCCTGTCAAGAGGCTACGAGCTCAAAAAGACAGGGGTCGGGCTCTCTTACGGCAAAGGAGGCATGAGAGGCCAGATGCTGCTCGTGGTCCCGGAAAAGAACTCCGCGATCGCATGGCACGCGTGCCAGAGCTCGGATCTGAAAAAAGAGATAATAAATATCTGCTACAGCTGCTGACCCGTTTTTGATTATATCACCCGCTCCGGGAATCTGCAAGCGTAAAAAGGGCATGCGGGCCCGTCCGGAGATGTCTGTCCCTGACATTTCAGTGCTGTGCCGCAGGGGACAGGGACAGTCCGAAGCGGGGCGGGACCGAATCAGCGTTATAACGCGGTAAATACACGCATGGCTCATATATGACCCGATCCAAAAATCTAACGACCGAAAGGAGACTCTCGGGAGAGAGGACGGCTTCATTTCACATTTGTCAGGTATGCCGCCGCAATTACAGATGAAGATAACCTTTATCGGAACATCTCACGGAGTGCCCTCGTCCGAAAGGCACTGCTCGTGCACCATGATCGAAGTAGGTGAAAAGCTCTATTTCATCGACGCCGGAGCTCCGCTGCCCGACAGTATGCTCCGTCAGGGCAAAAAAGTCAATGATATCCGCGCCGTGTTCACAACCCACGTCCACGGAGATCATATCTACGGCCTGTTTCCGCTTTGCGACCTGGTCTCGTGGCACTACAAGAAGGCGTTCATAACGGTCTTCGTCACTGAACAGGAGCTCATTCCCCTTATAAAAGACACGGTCAGACTGCTCTCCGGTACCGATCCAGATAAAAGGATAAACTATGAACTGACTCTTCCCGACAAAGTCTATTCCGACGATCTGGTAAGAGTTTCGTTCATCCCGACAAAACACAAGGAAGGCGGCGCCAAGCCGTCTTATGCGATCAGATTTGAAGCGGAGGGCAAGAAGCTGATCTTCACGGGGGACCTTTCCGGTCTGCTTTCACATGACGATTTTCCCAAGGAGATCTCTCAGGAGGAGACCGATCTCGTAGTCTGCGAAATGGCTCATTTCGGCGTGGAGCATATATATCCCCATATGCAGACCGCAAAAACCAAGACTTTCTGCTTCACACATGTCTGCCCGCTGGACAAATACGACATGATAGAGGAAATAAAGAACGATTTCCCGTTCAGCGTGATCACGCCGAAGGACGGGGATACCGTTGAACTGTAACAGCATATAATAAAGGCTTTAAACATCGCCGGAACGGATCAGGAGGAAAAAAAGATGATGACAGATATTGAGATAGCCCACAGCACTGAACTCAAAAAGATCGGCGAGATCGCCGCGATGCTGGATATCCCGGAAAGTGAACTCGAGTATTACGGGAAATACAAGGCAAAGATATCCGAAAAGTTCATACGCGAGACCGAAAACAGAAAGGACGGGAAACTCGTTCTTGTTACCGCGATAAACCCGACGCCGGCCGGCGAAGGAAAGACCACGACCACCGTCGGGCTCGGCATGGCTCTCAACAGGATAGGCAAAAGAGCTGCGATCGCGCTCAGGGAACCGTCTCTCGGTCCTGTTTTCGGGATCAAGGGCGGCGCCGCCGGAGGCGGTTACGCCCAGGTGCTTCCCATGGAAGACATCAATCTCCATTTTACGGGAGATTTCCACGCCGTGTCGGCCGCGAACAACCTTCTGTGCGCCATGGTCGACAACCACATCCATCAGGGCAACGAGCTCGGGATAGATCCGGACAGAGTCGTGTTTCCCTGAGTCATGGACATGAACGACCGTGCGCTGAGGAACATCGTCGTAGGGCTCGGAGGGAAAGCGAACGGCGTAACGAGGGAAGATCATTTCCAGATCACAGTCGCTAGCGAGATCATGGCGATCCTCTGCCTTTCGGCCTCGATCGAGGACCTGAAGGAAAGGCTCGGCAGAGTCATCGTCGGTTATTCATACGCGGGAAAGGCAGTCAGGTGCCGGGATCTCAACGCCCAGGAAGCGATGGCCGTCCTTTTGAAGGACGCGATCTGTCCCAACCTGGTCCAGACAGTCGAGCACACGCCCGCGTTTATCCACGGGGGACCGTTCGCAAACATCGCTCACGGATGCAATTCCGTTAGGGCCACGAAACTGGCTCTCAAGACCGCCGATTACGCGATCACTGAGGCGGGATTCGGCGCGGATCTCGGCGCTGAGAAGTTCCTCGACATAAAATGCCGTTTTTCAGGTCTCGCCCCCTCCGCCATCGTCCTCGTAGCGACCGCCAGGGCGCTCAAATACAACGGCGGGGTCGCAAAGACCGCTCTGGGCGAGGAGAATCTCGAGGCTCTCGCAGCCGGTGTCTGCAATCTCAAAGCCCATGTGGAGAATCTTCAGAAGTACGGTGTTCCCGTTGTCGTCGCAATAAACAGATTCGCGTCGGACACAGAAGCCGAACTTGATCTGATACGCAGGACATGTTCCGAGATCGGAGCGGATTTCGCTCTCTCGGAAGTCTTCGGCAAAGGCGGAGCAGGAGGCGAGGAACTGGCAAGAGCCGTGGTCGCCGCATGCGAGAAGCCTTCGGAGTTCAGACTCCTATACAGCGACAGCGCTTCTGTCAAGGAAAAGATCGAGACCGTAGCCCGCGAGATATACGGGGCGGGTTCGGTGAATTATCTGCCCGCGGCGGAAAAATCGCTCGATTCCATTCTGTCCGCCGACCCAGAATTCTCCACCTATCCGGTATGTATGGCAAAGACGCAGTATTCTCTCTCGGATGATCCCGCGAAGCTCGGACGTCCCCGCGGATTCACCCTGACTGTCAGGGATATGCGCGTTTCCGCCGGAGCCGGATTCATAGTGGTATACACCGGCGAGATAATGACGATGCCCGGCCTTCCGAAAAGGCCGATGGCCGAGCGGATCGGCATCGATGCCGACGGATGCATTAGCGGGCTGTCCTGAGGCGGTGGGCCGGATGGACTCTGAACTCATCTTTGAACTTGTCTCATCGTCCCCGGAAGAGACCGAAAAAGCCGGCGCGGAGTTTGCCGGCATGATAAATGGCGAAAAGTTCCCGGGCTTCCCGTGCGTGATCGCTCTTTGCGGAGATCTCGGGGCCGGCAAAACCGTTTTCGTGCGGGGAATGGCCTCGGTCCTATGTCCCGGCGCCCGTGTCAGAAGTCCGACATATACGGTAGTGAACGAATACCGGGGCGAACTCCCCCTCTATCATTTTGACATGTACCGAATCAACGGACGGGACGACCTTTACTCCATAGGATTCGACGACTACCTCGACAAAGGCATATGCGCGATAGAATGGAGCGAAAAGATCCCGTTCGCGCTGCCGGAAAAACACTTCAGGGTATCCCTGTCCGAACAGACGGGAGAGCGCAGGCTCATACGCGCGGAGCGTATAACCGGCTCGTGATCCCTGAGTCTGAAGGATTTCAATTATGTATACGCTTGCATTAGATACGACATCCAAAACGATGTCCGCCGCCGTTTTCCGGGACGTGACCATGGCCGGAGAACTTTTTGTCGACTCCGGCAACACGCACAGCGAAACGATGCTCCCCGCGATCGAAAGATTGCTGGGCGCCCTGTCTCTGTCGCCCGCGGATATCGGTCTGTACGCCGTCACACGCGGCCCCGGTTCGTTTACCGGTGTCAGAATAGGGATCGCCACCGTGAAAGGCCTCGCATTCAGGGACGTCGGTGAGCCTGAGATCCCGATAGCCCCCGTAAGCACTCTGCTGTCACTGGCTTACAATTTTCAGGGATTCGGGTCGGAAGAGCATCCGGTGCTCGTCGTTCCCGTAATGGACGCCCGCAGATCCCAGGTGTACACGGCCGCCTTTGCCGTTTCCGGCGGAACGCCGGAACGTCTTGCCCCGGACTCCGCCCTTTCGCTTGAGGATCTTGGGGAGCAGCTGACGGAGCTGTCCGGCGGAAGAACAGTTTACTTTGCCGGTGACGGATACAGTCTTGCAAAAGATCATTTCGGCAAGCCGGTACTCCGTGACCGGATATCCGTCGCCGATACTCCCGCACCGCTTCAGAGACTCAGGGGCAGCTCGATCGCCGTCTGCGGTCTTGAGGCTTTTCACAGAGGTGAGACGGTGAATGAGAGAACTCTCGTCCCGTCATATCTCAGGGGCATATGATCCGGAACGGTTTATCCGATATTTTGCAGCCATGAAGAAATCATTCTTTTCAGTGATCGATTCCGCTTCGCTTCCGGTCCTCGCCTCAAGTATCCTGATAACCGTTCTGTCATGCTTTTCTGGCTTATTCGGGAACACCCCTGCCGGAAGGATACTGCTTTACGTCTCATATCTCGCGGCCCTCACCGTCTCAGCCGCCGTATCGCGTCTGGCGACGGGAGATCTCCCCGGATACCGTAAAAGCGGCAGCGCGGGCGGACAGGGCCCTCTCGCGGTTGCTTTTTTCGGCGTGACGACCCTGGCAGCATATCTCAACCGCATGGTCACCATCCTCCTCGAAAAAGCGGGGCTGATCTCCGGCACTGCCGTCGGTCCGGAAATCAGAGACCTGTCGGATATGGTCTTAGCCGTTCTGACTTTATGCATTATCGTTCCGCTTGCGGAAGAGATGCTTTTCAGAAACTTTGTACTCCGCCGCTGTCTGCCTCTGGGGATCGGGAAGGCCGTTCTGTTCTCCTCTCTTCTTTTCTCGATGCTCCATGCAGATGTCAGCCAGCTGATCTATGCTTTCGCTGGCGGTACCGTTCTGGCCTGCGTCACGCTGATGACAGGTTCGGTGATCCCGACAGTCGTTCTTCACTCCGCAAACAATCTTGCCGCCGTGCTCATTTCGGCCGCGGACACGTTTCTTGACGAAAGCACCGCGTTCGCCGTCTCCGCGGTATTTGACCTTGTAACCGTTCTTGCCGCGGCAGCAGCGTTCGTTTTCATCCTTGTACGGAAGAAAAGATGTCCGGAGTACTGCACGCTTTTGGAATACCGCGAAGATCAGCAGTTCCCGTGCGACGGCTCCTGCACTGTCCGTTTCCCGGTCGTTACCGTCATTTTTGCAGTTTATACGGCGTCGCGCATTGCCGCCGCGAATTTCAGTTTATAAGGATCGCTTTTTTATGCCGGATATTTCAGACGAGTTTTTCATGAAAGAAGCCGTAAAAGAGGCCCGCCTTTCCGATGTTTCCGACGACGTTCCCGTCGGTTGCGTGATCGTGCTCGGCGGAGAGATCATCGGACGCGGCCACAATACAAGGGAACTGAGATCGTCCGCGCTGGGACACGCGGAGATCGATGCGATCTCCGAAGCCTGCGGTCACAGAAAGAGCTGGAGGCTTTCAGGCTGTACCATGTACGTCACGCTTGAGCCCTGCCCTATGTGCGCGGGAGCCGCTGTTTCCGCCAGGATCGACCGGGTGGTAATAGGAGCGAAAGATTCCAAGGCCGGCGCTCTCGGAAGCGTGATAGACATGAACTCATATCCCCTTAACCATAAGATAAAGACCGAATACGGCGTCTGCAGTGAAGAATGCTCTTCACTGCTTAAGGAATTTTTTGAAAAAAAGCGGAGGAAATCAAAACAGTCCCGTGACAGCGAATGAGATCTGACCGCGCCGCCGGTTCCGCGGGATCACGCTGAGATCTCCGGTCATACAGCCCTGTAATCAGCCGAGCCCGGAACATCTGTTCCGGGCTCGTGTTTTGTTATGTTTACGTCCGTCCTCTTTACGGCCTGTTATCAATAACGACTGTATCTATCGTTCCTTTTCCGGTCGATCTTCCGTCGCCGTTGATATCGTCGAATGATATCTGTCTTATCACTTCGTCCGGGTCGAAATCGCTCTTTCCGTTGATCCTGACATTTCTTAACACCAACCGGCCGACTCTGCATGACAGGTAAGGGTCAAACACTTCCACCGGCCCCCTGCTGTCGCTGACCACGGTGGATTTCGGCCCTACCGTCACCATGCATGAAAGCGGATAACGGTCTTTGTGAAGTATAATGTCAATGTTTTCAAATGACACGGAGTCGATGTCCGCCCCTATTTCAAACGGGGCAAAAACGCCCCTGACCGGATCTGAATTCTCATAATTGTCGAATCTGTCTATCGGACCGTTCACGTCCACCGATATGTCTTCAAAGAAAATGTCCCTTCCGCTTCCGACCATGCCCCATTCCGGATCGGTCCCTATAAGATAGGACGGCTTCTGAAGATACATCTTGAAGCAGAGCATGCCCCGCACGTCGCGTATGATCATGTCTTCCGCACTGCAGTCAACGACGGAACCGTCTTTGTATCTGTATTTTCCCGGCTGGATCCTGAATGCCTTGTAGGCGCTGGTCCCGGCGAGCTCGATGTTTTCACACAGTACTGTGCGCATCGGTCCGAAATTGACCGATGAGTTCAGCCAGTCGTACATATTCAGAGCGACGATATCGTCTCCGACCTCACCGCTGATATCGCGGACCAGCAGATTTTCGATATTCCCGTTGATATGCAGCCCGTCCGCGAAGCATTCCCTGAAGCGTATCCTCTCGAACCTGCAGTCCCTGGCGTCGCCTATCTGCAGGGAAAAGCCCGCTGTGTTGACGAATACCGCGTCCGTAAGCGAGAATCCGATCACATTGCTGAAGAACATGAAGGCCGATACGCCCGAGAATTCAGTCTCTTCGCTGTAGCGCCCGGAACTGCCGTACCCTTCCCTTTTCGTCCTGGATTCGGCCCATATCCCTCCGGTTATGAAAATGTTTGTATCCTCGTTGCCTCTGATCACGGGATGATCGGTGCCGTCGGCCGCCTTCTCGTTCCTCATCATTATCACTCGGGAATACGAAGTCTGCTTTATAACGGCCCTGCTGTCGGCGTCGATCCATCTGTTCGACGGAACTATGACTGTCCCGTCCACATAATAGGGTTCGGGCGATGCGGGTATCCGTACTATCTCGTGTTCGCGCAGCGCTGCCGTGAAAGCGTCCGTCCACACAGTGATCTCGCGTCCGTCATCCGTTTCCTTTCGCGTCAGCGACGCGTAATCCGTTATATCCGCGGGACCGGTGAGCCGTGACATCCTCTCGCTGTTGCGCGTCAGCATCTCTTCGATCCGTTTTTCGATCCCTGCCTTGTCCATAGTCACCACGCCTTCCCTCCCCGTCTCCGGACTGTGCCGTACGGGTCAGACAGGCTGACATCCCTTTCATTTTAATTTCAGTCTTCCGTTTCCGCCCCCGGCCGCGTCCCCGCCGTCTCCGACCCGGATCTCATAATGCGTGTTTCTCGGTTTCATGCCCATTTTTTCATAAAAGGCTATCGCCGGGGAGTTGAAACTCCAGACATTGAGTTCCAGACTCGTGCATCCGAAGCGGGCCGCTTCGTCGCTGACATGCCTGAACAGGATACTGCCGACGCCCTGACCCCGGAATGAACCGTCGACGCAAAGGTCGTCCAGATACATTTCCCTTCTTTCGTTGAGAAGCTTGGTTTCTTTGATGTCCCTTATGACGCAGAATGCATATCCGATCACCGTACCGTCCCGCCCGCATGCCACATAGACAGGTCTTCCGGCATCTGCCAGTATCTCCGCGAACTCGTCGGAAGAGTATTTCACCGCAGCATCTCCGAAAATATCCGGGCGGTGCATCCTGTGAAGCTCTCCTATGTCCCTGAGCAGCGTTTCTATACGCCCGAAATCCTCCGGTTCCGCCCTGCGCACCGTTATTCCGCCTGTTTCCGCCATATAAAGAGACCTCCGATCTCCCCGGACTCAGTCACGCAGCGCGACATAATCCGACGCCATGATATATTCCGAGGCGTAATTCTCAATGTCTTTTTCGTCAAACGTCAGTAGCCTTGCCCCGCGAAGCCGGTTCTTCACGGAATCAGAATCCCTCTTGAATCCGTATGCATCATATCCGATGCTCCCGATATATCCGAGCCTTATGCCGCAGTATCTGCCTTCCGCGCTGTTGCGGTGATTGTGTCCGAAATAGATTCCCATGACATCCCCACGTTCCAGGACCGTAGCGAAAAGTCCGCAGTTCAGCGGCCCGGGACTGATCTTCTCGGAGAATTCACCGGTCATCTCCGTCGCTTCAGGATTGTCCCGTATGGCTGCAGTCTCGTGAGGGCAGTAGTGGGTTAGCATTATCGCAGGTGTCCGGCCGTTGGCCTTCTCGATGATTTCCGAAATATCCCAGTACCATTTCAGCTGGTCGAATCTGATGATATCGAATCCGTTGTCGATCCCCATCACGGGATTCTCCAGTCTGACAGACGCTCTGATATCCGCCCTGAGCACGCCTTCTCCGTTCATGTCGGAAATACGCCGTCCCGTATCAAGAGAGAACACGTTCAGGGCGATCCTCCCGCTTCCGTCCGAGGCATATACCGGAAGAACGTAGTTGCTTACGCCGTGGATGCCGTCCGTGTGCTTGGAAACGAAATACGGGAACTCGCTTTCCATTATCTGCTCAGCCCTGCCGACCGTCGCGCTCCTCAGCATAGCATCGTCGTGATTCCCGTAGGTAAGAGCCCACGGGATCCCTCTCTTCTCCATCGGTTCGGAGAAAAACGATATCAGCTCGATGAACTCCTCCTCGGTCTCCGCTCCGAACGGATTGTCGCCGCCCCACAGCACGAGATCCGGAGACTTGTCGCAGACGATCTTTTCCATCGCTTCCTTTATCCGCGGATCTCCGTCTCGCGAACACTGTATGTCGGAAAACAGAAGTATCCTGAAACGGCCCTCTTCACTGAATTTCAGGTCGACCTTGGTTTTAAGCTGTTCTTTCAAACTCTCAGACGAATCCATGCCATCTCTCCACACTCCGGGTGAACAAATACCCCGGTAATAACGGCTCTCCGCCGTCTTAAGACAATTATATCTTCATCAAGTCGGCGTGTCAACCGATGCGGACGGAACAGGACCCGGAAGTCCGAAGGCACAGGAGCTCACTGTTTTTCCCTCAAACGGCCATAAAAATATCATCACTCGTCCAATAGTTATTGAAATGCCTTTTATATTGTTTTATAATATAAGTGAATTTAAGCGTCCGGAAATCATAATGATTGCAAAGGAGTGACTCATCCGTGGCTGAGAGCAGAAATGAATCTAGCCGTACCCGTACATTTCCCGCCCAGACCGAAAAGGAAAGGGAAATGCATTTTGTGTTGCGCACAGTGTATGAGGCGCTGCTTGAAAAAGGCTACAATCCCATCAACCAGATCGTTGGATATATCCTGTCCGAGGATCCGACATACATAACCAACCACAAGAACGCAAGAGGCCTTATCCGACGGATCGACCGCGACGAGCTTCTGAACGCTCTGGTCAAAAACTATCTTGGATGCTGAAACTGACAAATGATCTTCTATAACCTGAAAAAAAACCTGACCGAGTGTCCTCCGCCGGATTTGCCGTCTGCCGTGGCACTCGGTATTTTTGACGGAGTACACATAGGCCACTCCGCCCTCCTTTCGGAGACTGTACGGATCCGCGACAGACTCACAGAGTCAGGCGAAAGAGCGGTGGCGATGGTATGGAGTTTCGTTGAACAGCCCAAAAACTTTCTCGGTGACGGACATTTCGCACCGGTGCTGACTCCGGCCGATGAAAAGCTCCGCCTGTTCGCGGAAGCGGGGATCGACTACGCAGCGCTGGAGAATTTCTCGAATGTTGAAAACTTTTCACCCGAGCGGTTCGTACGGCAGGTCCTTGTAAGGGATCTGCACTGCAGGGCAGGGATATGCGGTTTTAATTTCAGGTTCGGCGCCGGCGGAAAAGGCAATGCCGAACATCTGGCGTCTCTGCTCGGGCGTTTCGGGGCCGGGACCTCGATAGTGCCCGCGGTCACCGTGGACGGCAGCATCGTCTCCTCCAGCCGAATCCGGCTGCTGATAGAGAACGGATTCACCGAGGAAGCCGCGAAAATGCTCGGCAGGCCGTTTTCCATCAATTTCCCCGTCGTCTACGGCAACCAGCTCGGAAGGACCATCGGCATCCCGACGATCAACCAGGATTTCCCGGAAGGTCATATCATCCCAAAAAACGGTATTTACGCATGCAGAGTCGACGTCGGCGGCGACGTTTTCACGGGAGTCACCAATGTGGGCTGCCGTCCCACGGTAGACGGCAGCGGGAGGATAAACAGCGAGACCCATATTATCGATTACGACGGGATCCTGTACGGAAAAAGGATCCGCGTATCGTTTTACAGAAGGCTCCGCGACGAGATAAGATTCAGCTCCGTGGTGGAGCTCAAAGCCCAGATACTGAAAGACATTAGTTCGGCAAAATCTTTTTTTGCTCAAACGTGATCATATCAGCGGGTCGGACCTGACGCCGGTGAAAGGAGGTACAGAATGTCGCGCATCTTAAGATTCTCAGAAAAAGTTCTTCTGTTTGTTATTGTGCTGTCATTTATCATGATGATCTGTCCTCCGGCATCCGCGGCCGAAGACGATGACGTATTTCCGACACTTGAGCACGCGACATCCGCTTATCTTCTGAATATTGAGAACGATATCGAAATATTCAAAGAGAACGTTAACGAAAGAGTCTATCCGACAGCCACCGTGAAAATGATGGTCGGTCTGATCGCCCTGGAGCAGCTGGGCGACAGGCTTGATGAAAAAGTGACCATTACATCCAAAATGCTTCGTGATGTCATGGGGAACAACATCGGGCTGAAGGCCGGAGAGATCGTGTCCTACGGCGACCTGATCGCGGCCACTCTTGTCGGTGGGGCAAACGACGCCGCCACCTGCCTCGCGATCGCTATAGACGGGAATATGACCTCCTTCCTGTCGAGGATGAACGCCAGAGCGGTAAGTCTCGGAGCTCTCAGCACTAATTATGCAAACGCGAGCGGAATGCACGACGACACCATGTACACCACCTGCGCAGATACGGCAAAGATCGCTCTTGAGGCATACAAAAACAGCCGTTTCATGGAATACTGCACCATGGAGAAATTCGTGATGCCCGCGACCAATATCTCAAGCGAGCGCACAATACACAACAAAAACGCCCTCCTGACAAGGGCGCTGGTATCAAAATACTATTACAAGCTCGCCCGCGGCATGAGCTCGGGTTTCACGAAACAGGGCGGGTATTCACTGGTCACGACCGCCTCGTACGAAGGAGCGACGTACCTCTGTGTGATTATGGGGGCGGAGTATGACGAAGACAATGATCTGATCTATTCATACAACGAAGCCGTAAAACTGCTCCGTTATGCGTTTGCTCACTACGGGTACAGGAACATAATCGAGGAGGGAAAGATCGTTGCCGAAATGCCGGTCAGCCTTTCCGACGAAGTCGATCATGTTCCCTGTGTCGCGAGCAGCACGGTTTCATGCTATATGCCGTACGATCTCGACATAGACTTTGCCGTTGAAAAGACAGTCCGGCTGGAAAGCGCCTCTGTGGAAGCACCTGTGGAAAAGGGACAGCATCTCGGCATGGTCACTGTCATTTATGAGGATCAGATAGTCGGGAACGTGGATCTTGTCGCTGGTTCCGACGTGCAGAGAAGCGAATTCCTGTACATTCTCGAAAGGATCCGGGCATTCTCGTCAAGCAGATTTTTCAAAGGGGCCGTGATCTCGGCCGTCATCCTTTTCATAGTATACGTGATCGTCAACTCAGTGACCAGGTTCAAAAAAGGCCGGCGACGGGGCTGAAAAATGAAAAAACCGCAGCAGCGGCCGGCGTTCACCGGAAGCTGCTGCGTTATTTTTCTGGTGTTTCCGAACGGAAACCGTCTATCTCCGCCCGCTGAATAGCTCCGAATATGCGGTGTCTCAGGCCTTTGTTGTCCCTCTCGATAGTCCGAAGGAGCTTTTTCATGTTTTCTCTTTCGGTGTTCTTATCCTCCGGGCATGTGCTTGTAACCACCGGGAGACCCGCCTTCGCCGAGAAATACCTTATGTATTTCTCCTCGGTGTAGATGAGAGGCCTTATCATGGTCATTTCCATTCTGGATAGATAAGTCACAGGCGAAAAACAGCCTATCCTTCCTTCATAAAACAGATTGAGCATGAAAGTCTCGACAGCGTCGTCGAAATTATGTCCGAGCGCGACTTTGCCCGCGCCGCATTTTTTCGCCGTATCATAAAGCACCCCGCGCCGCATCCTGGCGCACAGGGAACACGGATTGGATTCTTTCCTGACATTGAATATTATGTCGGATATCTGTGTCTCCGCAATAGTATATTCCACGCCGATAGAATCGCAGTACTGCCTGACAGGGGCAAAATCCATACCCTCGAATCCCATGTCCACCGTGATCGCCTGAAGCGAAAAAGACTTGGGATAAAAGATCCGGAGCTCGTTCAGGGCGCAGAGGAGAGCAAGCGAATCCTTGCCTCCGGATACTCCGACGGCGATAACATCGCCGTCCTCTATCATATCATAGTCATCCACTGCCCGTCTGACCGACGACAGGAGTCTCTTGATCTCTTTCATCTGAAATCATTTCCTTATATGATGGTCTTCATGTTAAGGAAAAAATCCTTTTATCCAGATTTCTCGACTTAATCGCAAAATACAGCACTGTTCCAAGGGTGAAGATAACCGCCGCCTCGCCCGCCGCGACATAAAGAGCGTTCACATGGAAAGCATCGCCGATATAGACTGTGAGCTCCCACCCCACGATGACCGCGTTGAACAGGACCGGAAACAGCATACCGAGAAGAGGGAACTTCAGAATCTTTATGTTCCGGCAGTACCACATCCCTAACGCGGAAAGCAGCGATGCGAGCGACCCGAGAAGGAAATCGAGCGGAAGCGCATAGCCCGACGTGAGATTGAAGACCAGGCATCCCAGAGTCAGCCCCGGTATCGCCGCGGGAGTGAAAAAAGCGAGGACGCACATGGCTTCAGTGGATCTGAACTGTATGGCTCCGGAAGTGAGCCCCGGCAAAAGTATGTTCTGAAGATGCGTCAGGACCGCATAAAGTGCCGCGATTATGGCAGCCTGCACCAGAAACCTGATCTTGCTGTTACGTTTCATAAAACAATTAATGGGCATGACATGCCCATTCTCCCCTAGTTTTTTTTATAGACAGGATGGTCACGAACTGTCTTTATTGTGCTGATTATCTCATAAAAATACCGCAATGTCAATATTCTTCCCTTACATCGTTCTCCTCCCGCCCCAGGAAGCCGGCTCTGTATGCGTCCGCGCTCCCGTTCACGCTGAAAGCTTCCCGGATCCTGCAGGGGAAAATAAATCTTGCATTTTGACTCGCCATATGATATACTCATGCTCAGCGAAGGGGTATAGCTCAGTTGGTAGAGCAGCGGTCTCCAAAACCGCGTGTCCTGGGTTCAAGTCCTAGTGCCCCTGCCAAATAAAGTCTGAAGTCCGATAGATCGCGTGGACTTTCAGGCTTTTTCTTGTTTTTGAACCTGTTTACATTGGATCAGAAAGGATTTTTCCCATGAACATTGTCTGCCTTGATTTGGAAGGTGTACTGGTGCCTGAGATATGGATAGCCTTTTCAAAAGCCAGCGGCATCCCCGAGCTGTCCCGCACCACAAGAGACGAGCCGGATTACAACAAGCTGATGAAATGGAGACTCGGCATCCTTGCGGAGCACGGCATGCATCTTGAAGACATACAGAAGGTAATAGAAACCATCGACCCGATGCCGGGCGCCTTTGAGTTCCTTAACGAACTCAGGTCGATAACGCAGGTGGTCATACTCAGCGACACCTTCACCCAGTTTGCCTCTCCGCTCATGAAAAAGCTGGGATGGCCCACTATCTTCTGCAATTCGCTTACGGTCGACGAAAACGGAAACGTCACGGGTTACCGTCTCCGTACGGAAAAGACCAAACTGACCACGGTCAGGGCTTTCCAGTCGATCGGATTCGACACCATAGCCGCCGGAGACAGCTTCAACGATCTGGAGATGATCTTTGCCAGCAAGGCAGGCTTTCTTTTCAGAAGCACGGAAGCGATAAGAAACAAATATCCGGACCTTCCCGCGTTTGAAGAATACGGCGACCTGCTCGATGCCATCAAAAAGTGTCTGTAATATATAATCAAATGAAAGGAGACAAAAAATGGAGCTTGATGAAAAAACGCTGAACGACGGGCTTAAGTTCATAGTGGGGACCTGGCAGGTCGATTATGTCGTCAACGCATTTTCGAACGATCTGAAGCATATTCCGGCATCAGAGTTCAAAAGCGAAGACGGCAGGGATTTTTCCGCCATCACGTATTCTTTTTTTGAAGATCACACCGTAATAATGAAAAACGGTTCTGACGGCCGTGAAGAATCCGGGACCTGGGAACAGACCGGCTGGTCAGAATACCATTATACCCTGAACGCGTTTCTGGATATTCCCGACAGCAGTTTTCTCAAGAACGCGGAAACGCTGTCCGTTCTGGACGGAAACCTTGTATTCAGCATCGGTTTTCTCGCAATCGGCATGAAGAAGATCGCCGAAGGCATCGTGACCGAGAAACCTGACATAGGCGACCTGAAGCCGTCTGAAGAGGATGAGGAGCTTATGGAGATCGTTGGAAGGTACGAAGTTGCCAAGGCCATGTCGTTTGTAGGAGGAGAGTTCTCACTTTTCACCCGCGAAGAGGTCATCGCTGAAATGGAAGCAAAAAAAGCTGCGGACGAGATCGACGAAGATGAAATTAAAGAGTCGCTGCGTTCTTTTGACTCCTACTATGAGATTACGTCCGATCACAGGATCATTACCTGGATGAAGATCCCTGACGGAGTGCCTGAGGAAGCTATCAAGCAGGCCCTTGAATCCGGGGAGATAAAAGAAGTGAAAGACGGTTATTTCACTGTTCAGGAAAAAGAGTGGAAAGCGGTGGACGGGAAGTATTATTACGACACCGGCGAACACCGCGAGCTGTTCGGAGAGGTCCAGTCCCCGTGGGATGAACTCAAAACAGACGAAGACGGGTTGCTGGATTTCAGTTCGGGAATGGTCAAACTTAAGAAAGTATAACAAGAAAAGCGGAACGCTCAGGCGTTCCGCTTCCTTTTTTCAGATTATCCGTCTTATTCGGCTTTTTCGACCTTTTCGAGTTTTGCTTCAGGAGCGTTCTTCTTGACGCTCTCGATTCCGTTAAGGCAGCTGGCCTTTGCCTTGTAGCCTTCGGATACGGCAATGATCTCGCCGTTTCTTGCTTTAAGGCGGAAGCGGAATTCTCCCTTTTTGTCGGTATACATCTCAAACTTCGGATTCTTTTTCGTTTCAAATCCCTCGGCGGTCTGATCCTCGATCTCACATGCAGAGTTCTTTCTGACGCTCTCGACTCCGTTGAGGCATGCTTTCTCCGACGAGTAGATTTCGGAAGTTGCGATAATCTCGCCGTTGCCTGCTTTCAGATCGAATTTAAATCCGCTGGGAACCTCTTTGACAACAAATTTTCCCATTTTTCAAACTTCCTTTCACAAAAATAATGAATTCGAACGGTGAAAAAACAAAAGGAGCTCCTCGGAGCCCCTTCCAGTGTGCCCGGAAAACTCCGGTGGTGCGAGAGACGGGACTTGAACCCGTACGGTGGAACCACACGCCCCTCAAACGTGCGCGTCTGCCAATTTCGCCACTCTCGCTTGTTGCTTTCGCTGTGGACGTGTTTTATTATAATTTACACATATGGAAAAGTCAATACCCTGCTGGAAAAATTTTGGCAATTTGATGCCTTCCCCCTATGCCTGCCGCCGATTAAAAACCATATAAAATTGACATTCTTTTTTTTTTAATATATAATGATAATCGCGTGCGACCGACCCGGCCGTACCTTTTAAGGCATTGCCGAGGCAGCCGTACCCACCGGCTTCGGACTGCCGAATCCACCGCCGTTCTGGCGGCAGCACGCCGAAAAATGCCGCGGTTCTGTACAGTTTGTTTATAACCGGCTGACCGCCGCGGCAGAATGGAGAATAGAGATAATATGGAACAATCAAAAAAAGCTGAGCTTTCCAGAATCGCCACAAATATCCGTATGGGCGCTTTGACCGCGGTGTTCAGCGCAAGTTCGGGACATCCGGGCGGATCTTTGTCTATCGCAGACATCATGGCCTATCTGTATTTCAGTGAAATGAACATAAGGCCGGACGATCCGAAATGGGAGGACAGAGACCGTTTCGTCCTTTCAAAAGGACATACCGCTCCCGCGCTTTACGCAACGCTGGCCGAAAGAGGATATTTCCCCAAGGAACTGCTCAAGACCTTCCGTCAGGCAGACAGCATCCTTCAGGGCCACCCCGACATGAAGCACATCCCCGGAGTAGATATGACAACAGGTTCTCTCGGACTCGGGATCTCATGTGCGTGCGGAATGGCTCTGGCCGCAAAACACACAAACAAATCATTCAGAGTATACGCGATGCTCGGAGACGGTGAGACCGAGGAAGGCCAGGTATGGGAAGCGGCTATGTTCGCCGCCCATTACAAGCTCTCCAATCTCTGCGCCGTGCTGGACCTCAACGGACTCCAGATCGACGGTCCGATAGTAGACGTTATCGACCCGACGCCGCATGACAAGAAATACCTTGCTTTCGGCTGGAATGTAATCACGATAAACGGTCACGATTTCGACGAGATAGAATCCGCTTTCCGGGCCGCGAAAGAGTGCACGGACAAGCCGACGATTATAATAGCAAAGACAATCAAAGGCAAAGGTGTTTCATATATGGAGAACCAGGTCAGCTGGCATGGTGCGGCTCCCAATGCCGAGCAGTACGAGCAGGGCATGAACGAGCTCCGCGCAATGCTTTGAAAGGAGGACATGAAAAATGGCTGATAAGATGGCAACAAGAGAAGCCTACGGAAATGCACTCGCAGAATTCGGCGATAAATATCCGAATCTGGTCGTTTTTGATGCAGACCTTTCCGCTGCTACCAAGACAGGTATATTCAGGAAAAAATTCCCGGAACGTCATTTCAACTGCGGCATCGCTGAAGGAAACATGGTATCGGTAGCTGCAGGCGCTTCGACGGCCGGACTCATTCCTTTCTGCTCATCTTTCGCAATGTTTGCCGCAGGCCGTGCGTTCGAGCAGGTCAGAAACTCTATAGGATACCCTCACCTCAATGTTAAGATCGGCGCTACTCACGCCGGTATCTCAGTCGGCGAAGACGGCGCGACCCACCAGTGCTGCGAGGATATAGCGACGATGAGATCCATCCCCGGAATGGTTATCCTTAATCCGGCGGATGCGGTTGAAGCCCGCCTTGCCGTGGAAGCCGCTATAAACTATGTCGGTCCTGTTTAT
>JAGDBK010000088.1 GCA_017959065.1 Clostridia bacterium
GGCTCACGTCAAGATTCGTTCTTGCGCAGAAGAACTATGACGGTTCATATGCTCCGATGGGGACCGCATGCTACATTTCAAACCCCGAGGTGCTTGCTTCATCGACCGTAGCCTATCCGATATCATATTCCAAGAAAGGCCTGATCTTCTCCGACATCTCGGACGCGGAACAGCTCGGCATATCCCATACCGTGATAGACATTCCGTTTAACGAATACTTTCTGGGGGAGAGCTCCGAGAGCGCGGTCTCCTATCTGTACAACGGCAAGACGTTCTATTTCAGCCGCTCTCTCATCAACGACCTTGACACGCGTATAAGATCTCTGTCTAACGTCGGTGTCAATGTATATCTAAGAATAGTGCTTTCGCCGAAAGAGAAATGCGGCTTCGACAGTCTCCTGTCTCTTTACTATCCGGACGCGCTGGAAGGAGAAGAATACTACGCTCCCAACATCAACGATCCGACGGGCTGCTCTTATTTCGAGGCCTTCATGAAGTTCATTTCCTCAAGATATTCCGCTTCCGACCGTCTGTACGGGTTTGCGGGAAGCTATATCATAGGATACGAGGCCAATATCAACAAAGGTTCTAACTCCATGGGCGAGATGGAACTGAAAGATTATATCAAGGAATACGTTTCCCTTTTCCGGACCGCATTTCTCTGCGTGAGATCGGCATATTCAAATGCCAGACTTTACGTTCCGGTAGCGAACAATTTCACGGCAGTGTCCTCATCTCCGGGAAGCGACTCCACGGATTTAGCGGGTCTTTCATATCCCGCGAAATCATTTCTGAGCGAATTCAACAGTGTTGTCGCCAAAGCCGGGAATATCCCGTGGAATGTAGCCGTAAACGCTTATTCCTCCGACCGCAGCAATCCGACACCGTGGATAGACTCGCTTTGCGAGAACAATCTGGAGACACCTTATATATCGGTATTCAACTCGGACATCCTGTGCAGGTTCCTCTCTCAGACGGAATTCCTTTACGGAGGGGAAACGAGGAGCATATGCATAAGCTCGTTCGGCATAGCCGTAGCGGATCCCGATGAAAACAGCTCCGTGACCGCGGAGGCGGCGGAGAAAAAGCAGGCCGCTGCATTCGCTTACGCCTATTACATAGCGGCGGCGAACAACGGCATCGAGGCCGCTGTGTACGGACACCAGACCGACTCCTCCGGAAACGGCCCGAAATACGGTATCTGGACTCTGTCCGGCGGAAACGAAACGCTGCACGGGTCAAAGAGATATATTTATGAGATATTCAAGTCCATCGACACTAAGCCGGTCTCGCCGTTTTCTGATTTCGCGCTCGGGATTATAGGAACAGAGTCTTTTGAGGGCATCATTACCGGACTGGCTTCCGTCAGCCCGTCAAAGAGCGTGTACGAAGCTGTGATGACTCCGGTCGTGGACATTGAGAAAGGATACACAAAAACCGTCCTTTTCGACCTGACCGAAGGCAGCGCCGACGGTTTCTTGCCGGCGGAAAACTCCAGATATACCGAGATGCGCGGCGGAGCCGACGAGGATTCTTCGGTGCTGTACGTTTCGCTTGAATCCCGCGCTCCTTATGAATACATGGGGATGGACGTTACGGCGAAGAAGGCTTTCTTCGCGGGAGACAACGCCGAATTCATTACCGTTAGGCTCAAGGCGGACGCGCCCGCCGATGTCTCTGCCGTCAGCTTCATGCTGAGACTGTACGGTTCGGACGATAAAAACGCATACTTCTATGAAGGCACGGCGCAGCTCGAGCCCGGAAAATGGACCGAACTGACATTTGCCGTGGATGAATACCTGAAGCTCACCTCCGGCTCCTTCAAAAACCTCAAAGTGTGGATAAGGCCGTCGGACGAAAGAGAGCACGAAGGCGGATTCGGGCTTTATCTCGAGAACATATCCGTGTGGAACAAAAAAGGCATTTCAGTTTTTGCTGTCATAATGATCGCGCTGGGCATCATCGTCGGCGCAGTAGTGCTCTTCTTCGGGTATCTGTTCCTCAGAGGATTCATCCTTAAGATGAAGAGAAAAAAGCGTCGTAAAAAGCTGGCAGAATTCCGCGCCCTTGAAAAGAAGCGCCAAGAGGAAAAGCTCAGGCGCACCCTCGCCAACATGTTCCCTGAAGACCAGAACGGCGGCCAGGGTACAGGTGGCGGAAAAGACTACTCCGGCAGGGGCGGCAACAGATGAATAATACCGATAAAGAAGTACCGGCCTCCGGCGTTCCGGATACTTCGAACAAAAAATACAAAAAACTGGTATCAAACACCGTGATACTCGGGGCGGGCACGTTCGGCTCAAAGCTTCTCGTGTTCTTTCTCATGCCCCTTTATACAAGATACCTCAGCACGGCCCAGTACAGCGACGCCGATCTGATAACACAGACGGCAAACCTGCTTCTGCCGCTGGTATCCATAGGAATATGCGAGGCTGTTTTCAGGTTCACTCTCGACAGGGACTATTCGAGGAAGGACGTGTTCACTTCAGGCTTCCTCGTGATAGTCGCGGGAGGATCGCTGCTTCTGGCTCTGTCCCCTCTTCTGTCTTTAATATCCTATTTCGGAAACTATACATGGCTTATTGACCTGTATGTAATATCGTCCTGCCTTCACTCGCTCTGCGCTCAGTTCGTCCGCGCGGAGGGGAGGAGCATGCTCTTCTCGGGTCAGGGGATCCTGGGCACCGTGTTCACGATAGTGCTGAACATCCTGTTTCTCGTGGTATTCGGTATGGGCGTGACCGGATATGTGCTTTCCGTAGTCATTGCAGACTTTCTGACAACGCTGATCCTTCTTCTGCCATTCAAAGTCTGCAGGAACTTCTCCTTTAAATCAGTCAGGAAAGAAACGCTGGCCTCGATGCTGAAGTTCAGCATTCCCCTTATTCCCACGACCGTCTTCTGGTGGATAACCAATGTTGCCGACAGATACATGGTCAAGTCTATGATCAGTTCCGAGGTAAACGGACTTTACGCCGCCGCGTACCGCATACCCTCGCTTATGATCCTTCTCTCCGGAATTTTCATTGAAGCATGGCAGTTCTCCGCCCTGACGGAGAGGGAGAGCCCGGACGCCGTCAATTTCTTCGGCGTGGTCTTCGAAAGCTTTCAGGGCGTGATGTTCATGGCGGCGACCGTGCTGATCTCTCTGTCCCGTCTGATTCCGCTGTTCCTTTTCGCTCCCGAGTACTACGAGACCTGGAGATACATGCCTATCCTTCTTGGAGCAACAGTATTCTCAAGCCTTGTTACATTCATGGGAAGCGTATATCTAGTCAACAAGAAAAGCATATTGTCCTTCATCACGGCCCTTATCGGTGCCGTTGTGAACGTAGTTCTCAATCTGGTCCTAATCCCGACCCCGCTCGGCGCCAACGGGGCGGCTCTCGCGACATTCGCCAGCTATTTCATTGTGTTCGTGATCAGGGCGATCAACTCTAGAGGTCATATCCCGTTTGATCTGCACACAGTAAAGCTGACGCTCAACACCATAATAATCGGGATTCAGACCGCTTTCCTGCTGTTCGAGAACCAGTACTGGATATATGTACAGATCATATGCATCGCGGTGATCCTGACAGTGAACGCCGGACCCATTCTGAGAGGAGTCAAAAAACTGATCAGAAGATAATGATCCGGAGTCCCCAAACAAAGCAATTAATCCCACAGGGGTTAATGAAATAAACACTATATAATTGAAAGGAAGACAGTTTACAATGAAAAGCATTAAACTGGCCGCACTTTTGCTTATCGCAGCGCTTCTGATCGTGCCTTTCGCTTCATGTTCAGAAACCACTGCCGGCGAAACTTCTGATACGATCGACAAGCAGGCGGAACAGGATCCGTCCGGAGAAGAGAAGTCGATCCTGCTTGACGGAACGGATATAACCGAGTATACGGTCATCTATTCCGAATCCGGACTCGATTTCAACCTTCACGCGGCCGAGTATGTCTGCGGTAAAATTGCAGAGCTTACTAAAAAGGAAATCAAGATGGGACTCGACACCGAGACTGCCGAGACCGAGAACGAGATAGTCATCGGCAAGACCAACAGAGCCATCTCCGCCGAAGCGGACAAGGAAGATTTCGGTGATTTTGAGTATATGATCCTCAAGTCCGGAAAGAAAGTACTTCTTTACGGCGAGGAATACATGGTCGCTTCCGCAGCTTACAACTTCATTAAAGATCTCACCGAAGGCAAGCAGACTGAAGGTGACAACAAGAAGGTCCTTGAAGCGGAGTTTGAAGATCCCAAGAACATTATACTCTTCATAGGCGACGGCATGGGATTCAACACCCTGAAATACGGCAGCTATCTTTATCAGCAGAAGATAAAGGTCCCCTTCAGTTATCCTCTTCCCATCACAGGCGATTACGATCAGGAGGAGATAATCCCGTTCAAGTTCCCGAACCAGGGTCAGTCCTATACTCATTCCGCTGACGCCGACACCACCGACAGCGCCGCCGGCGGCACCGCGCTCGCTACAGGCTACAAGACTTACAACGGAGTTGTAGCCCTTGATACCGACCTTAAACCAGTAAAGACTCTCTGCGAGCTCGCTATTGAAAAAGGCAAGAAGACCGCCATAATCACAACAGACGACAAGACAGGAGCCACTCCCGCATCATTCTCCGCTCATACGCTGAGCCGTGAAGACACTGAAATCATCCTCTGGGATCAGGACATGAGCGACATCGATGTCATCATAGGCCAGCTCCGTCAGCCCGCGCTCGTTCTCTGGGATCAGCTCAACAACGTCACAGATGAAGAGAACGGATTCTTCATGATGTATGAGGAAGCCCATACTGATAAGTATTCGCACGACAACAACGCCAAAGGCCTCGTCGTCGCTTACATCAGACTCAACACCGCTCTTAGGATCTTCCTTGAGTACGCTATGTATCACCCGGACACCGCTATAATCATCACGGCAGATCATGAGACAGGCGGGATCCAGTACGATGAAGAGAAGGAAACATATGTCTACACTACAGGATCCCATACCTGCGTCAACGTTCCGCTCCTCGGCATCGGCAAAGGAACAGAGGAGATAAACGGAGCCATCTTTGACAACACCAACGTTGCGAAACTGATCGCAAAGATGATGGGCGAGGAAAACTTCGGCGATCCCGAAATGCCTCTTTACAGAGAAGGCACCACCGGATTTGAGGTCACTCCCGATGCAGATCTTGTCAAAATGGCTATAAAGCTTAAGAAAGTGACTCCGGTATACACCGCCGAAAAGGAAGCTGCCGCCCCCGATCTTCCCTGACTTATTCTAGAATAGTGCAGATAATAATCAACGAGGTCAACAGATATGGAAATGGAATTCTACAGATGTTCACGCTGCGGACAGATCATCGCGATCGTAAAGAAGACCGGAGTTCCGGTTGTATGCTGCGGTGAGAAGATGCAGAAGATAGAACCCGGCACGACAGACGCGTCTGTCGAAAAGCATGTGCCGGTCGTCAACAAGGACGGGAACACCGTAACGGTCAGTATAGGGTCCGTCCCTCATCCCATGGAGGCAGAGCACTATATCGAATGGGTGTCTCTCCAGACAAGGATGGGCAACCAGAGGAAAGCACTGAAACCGGGAGACAGACCCGAAGTGTGTTTTTCCGTTTGCGAAGGAGACGAAGTCGAGGCAGCGTTTGCGTACTGTAATCTCCACTCTCTGTGGAAAAACTGAGGTCGAGTTTCCTTCATTATTTATATAAGAACTCTTAGGGTCCGAACAGTATTTTAAAGTGTTTTGAGGGAGGAAAAAGCCTCCCTCAATTTTTGTTTGAATAACTCAAAAATTTATTAACAATTATTAACAATTTTTAATAAATTTTTAACATTTTTCTTAAAAACTATTGATTGTTGAAAAACCGTATGATATAATTCAAATCGTAAAAATGCTCTATTATTCTGTAGGAGGAATAACCATGAAGAAATTTCTGATGCTTGCACTGGTTGCTCTCCTTGTTCTTTCTCTGAGCGTTATCGCGTTCGCTGAGGAAGAGGAAGAAGCTTCCGGGATTACCGCAGAAGATCTCAACGCTTCCGAAAACCCGGGCGTTGAATTCGAGGTAATCGAATCTGACGGAACCAGCGTTACTTTTGACGTTAAGGTCAAGGACGGCTACATGGTAGACGATGACAAAGTGGCCGACGGTAATGTTGCAGTTCCCAATGTTTACCACGCAAAAGTAAACCCGAGCACCGGCGTTGAGACTATGACAAAGATAGCTAAAAACGCTGAAGGGTATTACAAAGTAGCAAAATTTGCAGTGGGCGATGACAGGATCGTTGTTGATCATGTAACTCCCATCGCGATCACCATCGATGGCAAGAACACCAAAGATGACAAGATCACCATCCGTCCCGACGGACACACCTACATCTTCAAGAACTTCGCAAACAACGGTACGATCGAGATAGTCAACCAGAAGACCGACTACACTAAAGTGCTTGACGGCGCATATGTTGACGATTTCAACCATATCATTCATATCAACGAA
>JAGDBK010000089.1 GCA_017959065.1 Clostridia bacterium
AGTATGCGATCATCAGTCTGTGCTCATTTTCAAGTTGATACCGTAATCTATCCTCCGAAATCGCAAAAGCCGTAAAACGTGGAGCATTATCAACGGTAAATCCGAGTTCATCGGCAACAGTCATAAAGCTTTCTTTAATGACCTCTACGCAATCTGAAATATCGGTTTTTTCAAATTCTTTAATCATAATGTATTTCTCTCCACAACATTTTTATGTTTCAGATGTGAACTCACGGATCACGTGATAACTTCCCGGTTCTCCGCTATTGGAAATACCAACCATAAAACGCTCGGCAATAATCACGTCGGGAAGGGTTTCATCAAGAATAGAATCATAACACTTTTTGACCTTCTCAGCGTCACCATCCATAAACAGCGTCACATGAAAGCAATGAGCGCCGTCATATTGGTGCAATCCAATGCCGTATCGGGTCAACAGCATTGCGTTCAATTCATCCGAGATACGATTCAAAACATCGCTTTCATTCATTTTGATCCAAACGATATTTTCGTGATATTCATATCCCTTGACGGGAATTGCGAACGACTTCAAATTGCTGAAAAATGAATAAAGGCTCTGTGTTATTTCATTCACACTATCCGACAATTGAAACGGCATTTTCAGTGAAATGTGAAAAGGCGGCGTGATCCCGGAATCCGCGGTATTATACTGCTTTTTTATCTCCGAGACACGCGAGCGGATCGAAAAAAGTTGATTATCCGCATCTATCCCGATCCAGACATACCGAGTGCTGTCATCCAACATCTTTCACCTCTCTTCTGAGTCTTTTCGAATTGTTTCTGAAATCAATCCGTCGATACAGAATGCTTTATGGAATCATCGAGATCAAAAATCTCTTTTTTCAGAAAAACAGGATACTTTATCTGTTCGATTTATTTTTCGACTTCTTTGCAGAACCAGCTGTGATCTCCGCCTATGGTTACCAGGAGTCTTTCGGACAGACTGAATACTCCGGTGCGTGTGTTGCGCACGTAGGCGCTCTCGGCAATGAAATCTCCCTCCACGGCGCCGCGTATCACGTAGGATACGCTTATGTCAAAGCTGTATTTCGGGCATTCCACTCTGCTGCGGTCCTTGTCGTTGGCGTAGATCTTGTTGTAGATCCCGACTGAACCCGACATGTGCTGACCGCTGCGGTTGTATATGTACGCGTAAACTCTCACGTTTCCTGATTCCACGTACGAAGAACCGCCGGACTCCATGGAGAGGAATCTCGCTCCGGAAGGTATGAGGTCGTAGAGTTCAAAATACTCGCTGACTCTTGTGGAAGTTCCTTTTATGCGAAGAGTCACAACGCAGTTGCCGCGGTAATTCTGCTCCAACGACTTGGTGACGGTAATTCTGCTTTCATCCCGGGTTCCGCCCGAAAGAGCCTCGTCGCTGCGGCCTCTGTAATACACGCCTACTTTGGCGTCGTCGGGCAGATTGAACTTAAGCATGTCAAGCTCCTTCTCGGAGAGCGTCAGCATGAAGCTGCGGCCCGTTGTGAGAGAGACGTTTTCCGTTGTTTCACCGATAGAGTAGGTGAATTCCATCGTTTCGCCTGCTTCCGCGGGGAGGAAGTATTTCAGGTATCCTGCAAGGGCGATCCTGTCGGAGGATATATCAGACCTGTTCTCGGAGAGCCAGACTGCAAGCTTTGCCGCGTCGTAACGGGCAATGCGGGACGCGTTCAAAAGAGCAAGACAGGAGAGGCTTACCGTGGTGTCAAAGTCCCGGGCCTCAAATTTGAGAGTCCCGTGCTCTTCGTCTTCGGAGCCGATATCCGCCTTCACCATCGAGTAGACGTCATATGCCGCGGGATAGTCGCCGCACAGAGCGAAACCGAGAGCCAGCCAGAGCTTAGCCTCCGCGGAATAATTGGCAGCCTTGTCAGCCACTGAATAGAGTGTGTCAAGCACAGGCTCGCCAACGGCGGCAAGAGAAACTATGTTCGCGATCAGTACTTCCGGGGACTCCTGTTCTTCTGAAGCAACAGCTATTCTGCAGACGTTTGCTGTTTTTGCGACGAAGGATGAGTCAAGCGGCAGCCCGAGTGCCAGTATGGACGCGGTCAGTTTGGGGTCCGCTTCGGAGTAGGGGAAAGTGCGGAAAAGACCGTTTGAGCGATCGAAGTTCTCCGTGATCATCCGCATCAGGTCTTCCTGCTCATCTGCGGAACTCTCTCCGTAGAGCTTTTCCCTGGCAGCCGATGCCGCGTACAACGCGATATATTCGTCGGTCCTGCCGCTTCCTCTGTTAAAGGACAATATCCCGGCGATCCTCTCGTAGAGCGAGAAGGACGGTGTCCTGTTCGTAAACACCAGCCTTACAGGGTAATACACCGGAGATATATTCTTAAGCTCCGATACGGATATCGTTTTGCTGACGTCGGCGGCAACGGCTGTGGTCACAAGATCGAAATCCGCCGTTGCGGCGTCACTTGCTTTTCCGCAGTTGGCGTACACCGTGACGCGGTACCGCCCCGGCTTGTCAAGATCAAATTTCAGCCAGCATCTGTCTTTTGAATCCGCGCTTCCGGAGACCCTGTCTGTCTCATTGCCGAGAGTGTCGCAGAGTACCGCGGTATAATTGACTTTTCCGTTTGCCTCGGATCCATACGACCTTACGCTCAGGGAAACCGTATCGCCGACGATATACTGCTCGCAAATGCCTATGTTAATGAAGAAAGGCTGTGTGCATATCACGTCGGAGACGGACGATCCGATCCTGAGTTCGCCGTTTTCTTTTCCCGCGCCTGAAAAAGCGAGCGCCGAGATCCTCCAGGAGGTGATATTGTCGGGAACCGTAAACACCAGCGTGCCGCATCCGTCTTCGTCCAGTTCAACTACGCTGTAGACCGGATTGTCCGCAAAATACTGTCTGACGTAATATCCGGCGTCGGCATTTTCGTTTTTTTGCGGTTCACCGTCAGAAAGATTGTCGTAGTCCTCTGCCGGAGCTGCATCCGCTTCCGGTTCAGAGCCGGCGTAGTAGTTGCCTCGACTTACGGACATCGAATTAAAGCCTGCGGAAAGAGTAAATACAGGGACAAACCTCTGGTTCAGTATTATCGAAGGAGTTTTGGCGCCGCCGTAGTAATAATAGTAGTAACCGTCCCGGGACGCGGCTGCCCGCACAGAGCTTCTGAAGAA
>JAGDBK010000090.1 GCA_017959065.1 Clostridia bacterium
AGTTTTTCCGGCATAAGAAGGTCGGACTCATCTTCTCCGTGATCCGTCGAAGTAACTTCAGATTCAGGACTGCCAGACACGTCTGTATCCAGCGTTGTTTCCGGACTGTCAGATGTCTGAGCCGGCTGAGAAGAGGCAGATCCGGCACATGACGGGAGAAAGATCAGAACGAGAAGCTGAAACACTATCAGAAGGCTTAAAGCTCGTTTCATTGTAGTATCCTCCTTATTACACGTTTACAAAATCAGTGAGGCTACGGTATTCGACTAATTATTAATTTATCCAAATAATTATATTATTTACCGGATCATCAGTCAATATTAATACGATTCCGCGTTAGATGAAGGTACGCAGGCGGATGCAAGAGGAAGATCTGAAAGAAGAAATCAAATAATTATTAAACTGATCCCCGGAAAGAGATGTCGGAATTCACAGAAAATCATAAGGAAATTGACGCCGGACCGGAAGAGTGACTCCGGACGATTGGAAATGAGCGACAAGAATGCTTGCTTTCCACTGACAGCGAAAAGTCCTACAGCATATATTCTGACCTCCGTGATTGCGGCGTAATTGTTCTCCTGCTCTGGTCATATCAGTTACCAGGAAAAGGACCAAGTAACGTCCGTTCAGTACGAAAGCGGACAGACTGCCGTCACTGATTCCAGATTAGACGACTTTAAGTTCAGGACACATGAGACAAATATAAAGAGGCCCCGCAGAAATGTTTTTACACATCATGCGGGACCGCTTATTATGTATTTAAGATACTCTTTCCGTCTCTATGCCGGATTTCAGGATACGATTTTCTCAAAGAACATACTGGCTGACGGACTTGTTGGAAAGATCATCGTCAAATCCACTGACTTTGAGCTCTATCGAATTCTTTCCGGTCACAAGGGCATTCGTAATATCTGCGGCGACAGCTACTCTGAAACGGTAATGATCTGTTTCGGGACCATCCCAGCAGAAAGCTTCCTTGCCGTTGGCGAATATCTGGAGCTTGGTATTAACGTTCGAGACCACAAGATATACCTGACCTCCGCTGTAATCGAGATCAAATGCAGTCTTTGTCTTATCGCTCTCGTCGAGGATCTCGCTGCATTTGAACGAGGAAGCTGCCTGGCAGGCGAGAAGTTTGCGTACGACAAGTCCGTTCTCTATGACCTTGTTCTCGAAGTCTACCGTGTATTTCCTGAACTTCTCCCAGCGGGCCTTGTACTCATCGTCATATTCGTCCACAATGCCTTCGCAGTTGATGATCTTGACGCCTGTCGTGCCGCAGTGCCTGAGGAGTGACCCTGTGTTCTTGGATTCGCACTGGCAGAGTTTAATGTCATCGACCGCCTGCGCGACTATAGCCGGTCTTTCGTCAGGAGCGTCGGTCTCAAAGAAGCAGTTGTAGAATTTGATACCTTTTACGTTCCTTATATACATGCATGCGCAGGGATAAGGTTCCCAGTCGAAGACCAGATCCGGCCAGTGCCCATAGCTGATCAGATCCTCGTTTTCAGCTGACTTGCCGTCATCCTTCTTGCCGCCGCCGAGGTTCACCACATAAAGATTGTTGAAGATAACGTCCTCGATATATGAATCGGGAATGCCGTGGATGACTATATTGGTCTCGAACCAGTTGGGTCTCGTCCTGATATGAGCGATCACATTGCTTATAAGGACGCGCTTGAATGTGCCGGGTTCCGGACGGGGACGAAGACTGTCGAATCCCATCGGGACGGAGCTGCTGGTGAAGAAGAACGGACGGAGGACGTTTACCATATTGAGGTTCGAGAATGTCAGATCCTCCATTCTGTATCCTTCGCAGAGCTGTACCTTGATTCCGTCGCTGCAGTTGTTGAACACGCAGTTGGATATAGAAATGTTCTTCATGTCTCCGCAGGTCTCCGGACCGAGTCTTACGCCTGCCCAGTTTGAGCTGAGAACACAGTTGGTTATAGTGAAGTTTTCGCAGGGCACGTCCTTGCGGTGGGTCTTGAGACCGATCGCATCGTCCCAGCATCTGATCTTACAGTTGGATATTGTTACGTTTTTCGAGCCGGAGAAATCGATACCGTCACCGTTCTCGCAGTTCTCAGAATTGATTATCAGTCTGTCGAAGGTGACATTGGTGTTGCCTACGCAGTAGATCGTAAAGAAGCCGGTGTTTATGAGACTGACTCCTGAGACAGTGACATTTTTACTGTCTGCAATGAGGATCATGACGGGTCTGCCGTGCTCGGAAGTATAACCTATGTCCTGCCTTCTGAGATCGAGCGTTCCCTCGCCCATGATACCTGTATTTTCAAGTTCCTCTCCGCTGACGAGACAAGTATCGGGCATGTGCTTGCACTGACCTATGAAATCCTTTCTGTCCATACTTCCAAGTATGGTACTTCCGGCTTCAAGGTACAAATAAACATTGCTCTTCAGGAAAATGGTCCCGCTGACGAATTTTCCGGGCGGTACCAGAACATACCCTCCGCCTGCTTCAGCGACTTTCGAGACAGCCGCATTGATGGCTTCGGTACACAGTGTCTCACCGTCTCCTACCGCGCCGCATTCAGTGATATAGAGTCTCACAGCTATAAATCCTCCGTGAATAATACTTGTCCGGCGGAACACAGTTTCGCCTGTTTCCTGGACAAGATTATTATAGTATAAACAGTAATTCAATTCAAGGAAGAATAATCTAACAGAAGAATTTTTAATCATGTTTTCGGAATGATTACATGCAAAATAATGGATTGAGTATTATGAAATCGGTCAGATACTTCCAAGTTATTCTATATCATTTTTTACCCGAATTAATGCGTTCTCATATGTTTATACTGACCTTTCTTTATTGACTGCAACTGTATATTGTGGTAGAATTGTAAATGCAGGGCACATATCGTGTCCCGGCAAATTCTTTAGGAAAGGCCGCAACAGTTTTCTGCGGCAAGGTTTTCATATGAAGTATACTGATGAACAACTGAAGCTGATCGATAACGTAATATCCGAACAGCTTCGTATCACCGAAACCGAGGAATTCACTCAGCGGGACGGTGAATGGCGTACGACACTGACTCCCGTGACCGTACAGAGTCTTCCCGAAACCAATATCATCGACCTCTCCGGAGAATGGTCTTTCCTTGAACTGCCCTGCCAGGTTCCCGAGGAGAATCTTGCTTCACCCGGAAGGAACGTAAAGTCATGGAAGAAGATCGAACAGCCCGGAAAGGCTCAGTGCATGGATCCTGAGATTCCACCGGCCTCCATACCCGAATGGGACAGGATAAAGACCCTTCATTTCACCGAAGAAGACGGATGCATGCTCAGAAGAGACGTTGAAATACCCGCCGAATGGAAAGGCAAAGAGATATTCATAAACTTCGACGCCATATATCCCGCCGGGAGGATATATGTCAACGGAAAACTAATTGCCAACCATGAGAGCGGACTCACACCCGTCTGCAGAAACATAACCGAGTTCGTCAAGCCGGGCAAGACCGCAGTCATCGCCGTCAGGATCCGCCGCAGACATGCGCATATAATGATGGATATGCCCAGGCATTCCGTCGACTACGCCGGTATCGCGCAAAAAGGCTTCATTTTCGCAAAGGAACCGTGCCGTATAGATGATTATTATCTTCCCTCCTTCCTTAACAGTTCTCTGACCAAGGGAACCGTCGAAGGCAGCGTCAAGATCACTAACACAGGCAGAAAAGCCAAAGACGGAACCGTATATGTTTCTGTATACGCTCCGGACGGAACTCTCGCAGCTGACAAGGGGTTTGACTTCAGCGCCGCTTCCGGAAGCACAATATATGTGCCTGTCTGTCTTGAGATAAGAAACCCGAAGCTCTGGAACGATGAACACCCCGACCTTTACAGTGTTCTCGTCAGACTTTCCGTACGCGGTCAGGATGACGAGTATTACTCCTTCAGGACCGGATTCAGACGATTTGAATTCCGCGACGGCCGTCCGTTCCTCAACAATCATCCGGTCAAGTTCCGCGGAGTGAATCATCTCTCCGGACATCCTCAGCACGGACTGTACACACCCGAAGACTGGCTCAGAAGAAATCTCGAACTGATGAAGCTGGCTAACGTCAACTGCATCAGGACTCACTACATGGGCCCGAGACCGCTCGTGGATCTCTGTGATGAAATGGGCATATACCTTATGCAGGAACTTCCGATCGACTGGGGCACGCATTACATCCACGATCCTGACTATGTAGGTCCGGCGCTAATGCGTCTTCAGGGCGGTGTGTGCAGGGACAGGAATCATCCTTCGATCATGGTATGGTCCATAGGAAACGAGAACATGCCCGAGTCTGACGAGGCTGCGCCGAACGGCTGGATGCATCTTCACATGTATGAGAAGTTCGTCAAGACACTGGATCCGAAAGGCATCACCATGTTCCCGCCTCCCGGACCGGCAAGCAAGATCGACGGAATATTCGAGCTCAGAGTCGGCGATGTCGCCGATATCCACTACTCTTTCGTTCCGGTCAAACGTTTCCTCAGGGACGGTAAAGTCGAGAATCCGGCATCCTGGGAAGCTACCATGGAAGTCAACACCAAAGAGGAAGCTCTCGAAAGAGGATGGACCGGTTCGTGGTTCTCGTCTGAATACTGCGCGATAAGCTGCTTCCCCGATATTATATTCTCTCCCAACGAGTGTTCCATAATCGACGACGAAGGAAAGCACTATCCTGAGGACACTCCGCAGATCAAGGTGTTCTACGACAGACTCAAGAGAGAGTGGGGCCTTCTCCGAAACGAAGAGACATGTCTCGGCGGAGCGTATTTCCCCTGGATGTCCGCAGGATCAAGCGTCTCTCTCGGCCATCCGTTCAGCTGGACTATCCTCTCCGAGGATTGCGACTGGGGCGTTATGACGCCGGAACTCATCCCGAAACCCAATTTCTGGGTACTGAGAAATCTGCTCTGTCCCGTTTGGTTCCCGACAGGGTCGAAGTGTTCAAAGACGAAGACACATGCACTTTCGAACTGTGGAACCAGTACAATGATATTAATCTGTCCGAGTGCACTCTCAGATTCGGTTCCCCCAACTCCACATGCAACTGGACAGACGTCAAGATCAATCTTGCTCCCGGTGAAAAGAAGATCATAAGCTTCCCGATGCTGGACGGCGGAATGAGCAGATGCCTGCGCCGCGGAGAATCATGCATCCTCCGTCTGTGGCTCATCGACCCCAAAGGATTCGTATCCACTGTCAAGGATATCGAGTTCTATTCCGGCAACAGAGAAAGATCATCTTCCGGCACTGTGTTCGACGTCAGCCCGGAACCCGCATATATCGACAAGAAAAAGCAGGAAGATTAACAGAAGACTTTTGGCTTAAAGCATCATTAAATGAGATTTGCTGGATTTCCAAGATTTTTTCATGGAAATCCAGCAAATTCTGTTATAATACTAATGAATTAAAGCATCAATATTCCCCGTATGAATGAAAAAAGCAGCGCAAGGATAAGAAAGGAAAAGGCGGCTTACCTCTTTCTAATGCCGCCGGGTTTTATTATGAAGAGAATAATCGGACTGATTATCGTCATTTCGATCCTGATGTCCGTTCTCTCCGCATGTTCCGGAGGAGAGGGAGACGGCGGAACAACGTCCAAGCCGGACGGATCGTCCGCAGATACGACTACCGGGTCCGCAGGCCTGATCACAGCAGATGTAGATCCGATCGACCCGGCTCTGGAAGCTCTCGATTATGAAAACAAAACATTCGTAATACTCTCCAGGGGTTCCGCGGAACAGAATGACAAGGACTTCTGGGCCGAAAACGAGCTGTGGGTCGATGAACTGACCAACGATCCCGTCAGTGATGCCGTATATAACAGAAACGCTTTCGTCTGCGAGACGCTCGGACTTAAAGAGATCAAGAATGAAGTAGCAGGCGCAACCGCTATCACGGAAAAGGTCGGTGTTATGGTCAATTCAGGTGATCAGACATATGACCTCGTTGCAGCTTCGATCTACTACGGCAGTCCGATGATAACCCAGGGCCTGATGTATAATCTCAGATCCAACGATATAGACACGTATCTCAATCCCGAAAATCCGTGGTGGGCACAGTACTGGATCAGTCAGGCCGATATGGGAGACAGGCTCTACTGTATTACCGGAGCGCCCGCTCTTTCGCTGACGAGACTTATGTTCGTAATGTACTACAACAAGGATCTCGGGCAGAAACTTAAACTAGAGAACCTGTATGAGGTCGTCGAAGAAGGGAGATGGACCATTGACTATCTCAGCGAACTGATTCCCTCCCTGTATCTATCACTTAACGGTGATGATGTCCGCGACTCTGAGGATCAGTACGGTCTGGCCATAAATCATTATGAGAATGCCGACATGTTCTGGAGCAGTTTTGACATGAGCATGATCACGAAGGATGAAGACGGCTGGTTCGAGATGGATAATTCACAGAAAGAAAGAATATCAGTCGCATTTGAAAAAGTATACTCGCTGATACATGAAAACGTCGGAACCTATGACACAGGCGATACGAGCGGATTCGACATCGCCCGGGACATGTTCGCCTCCGGCACGGTTCTTCTTGCCGCTCTTCATTTGAAATACGCCGAGAGCCAGCAGTTCCGCAACATGCAGGACGAATACGGAATCATTCCGGGGCCGAAGCTCGACGAAACTCAGAAAGACTATTATACATACGCTCATGATCAGTATTCGGTATTTATGATCCCCATAACGGTTGCCGACCCGGAAATGTCCGGGGCAGTACTTGAGACTATGGCATACGAATCTTACAGGTCACTTCAGCCTGTATATTATGACATGGTACTCAAGGGCAGATATGCAAACGACCCCGAGTCAAGAAGGATGCTCGATATTATCACGACCAATTTCAAAATGGATCCGGGATGGATCTACGGCGCGCTGCTCGAGCTTCCCTGCGCTCATGTATTCAGAAGTCTTATATACGGAGAGGAAAAGACTTTCGCATCAAGTTATGCAAAGGTCGAGAAAAAACTGCCCGCGCTGTTGAAGATCATGAAGCAGAATATACTGAAATTCGATTTCTGACAACAGATATTATTAACAGAAAATACTTACGCCCGGCGGATGATCCGCCGGGCGTAACTGTTTGATGAAAGAATGAATGATCTGTTACTTGTACATTACGTTGACATCGACGTCTCCGTTTATGCCGTCTATCCTTCCTATGCCCTGCTGCCACATGAAAACATCGCCGTCATAATTCATCTGATCCGAATACAGGGCCAGCCACAGATCCTTTTCCTTTGATTCTTCCGACCACATGAGGCCGAGAAAATACTTGCTGTTGTAAAGACCTGCCCTGTAACCCCTTGACTCCGCCTCGAGACAGAACGCGGAAAACATGTTGTTCAGGTCTCTGACGCTCATTTTGTAGTTCTGGAAATGTGTGAAATCCTCCCAGTCGAAATATATAGGAAGATCCAGCGTCTCTCCGCCGAGCTCGTAGAAAAGATAGTCCATATTCTTCATCACGAGCTCAGGGCTGTTTTCCTGGGAATACCAGTAGATGCCGACCTTTAGGCCGGCTTCTTTCGCTTTTTTGATGTTGCTTTTGAAATAGGTGTCAGTAAAGCATCCGTCGACATATCCGCCGAGTCTGATTATAACGAATTCGCATCCGGCAGCGGCGACCTTGTCAAAATCAATATTCCCCTGCCATTTGGAAACATCGATGCCTACGCTCGTTCCGTCTTTCTTGTACTTCTGCGTAAATTCCGCAAATGTGATCCGGGGTTCCGGGTCCGTCTGAGCCGGCGGCTGGGTCTCCGGGGCGGTCTCGAGCACTTCTACCGTGACATTGGCTGATGTCGAATTTCCGCTGTGATCCGAAATGATCACCCTGATCGGATACGACCCTGCAAAGTTGATATTGTATGAACCTTCGACTGTCATCTCGACATCAGGATCAAGATCGTCCGCAAACGCGAAATACTTCTCGATATCGAACCACACGCCCCTTACAGTCCTTATCTTACTGTTAAGAACGATGAAAAAAGGCGGAGTAACGTCATTCTCTGCAGGAGTGCGTATTACTTCAGCAGGTTCGCCTGTAACGGTCACTTCTGCGGACGTTTCGGTCACTCTGTCGGTTTCGTCGGGTCCGGAAGTATCGGCGGTCTCCGGTGCGGGTTCCGTTTCGGTATCAATGTCGGTGTCCGCTGGCTCTGAAGTCGGACCGGTGACGCCGGAACAGGCGGAAAAAGAGAATATCAGTATGACAGTGAGAATAACGGCCGGTATTATCTTTTTCATAATAGTTTCCTCGTTTTTAAACATGTGCGGAAGAAAAGACCTGAATCTGCGACGGTCAGGAAAAGATGTCATTATCAGCTATATTTCGGTATACCTGCTCTTTTCAATGAATCTTTCACCCGGATGGAACTCACCGATTTTCCAGCGCATGTCACCGAAATAAGAAAGAGCGTAATCGCCGTCTGCCAGTTTCTTCATGAAACCTTCTATACCGTCCGGCTTCTCTTTGAACAGTATGCCGCCGTAGGGCTTACCGCCTTTGTTGTGATAGTCCGAACCGGTGATGGTCCTGACATTGTATTTCTCAGCCCAGTCCATCGCCATATCATTGCTGAATCTGTCGTCGCTTCCGTAATTGATGCTTTCCACGCCGTCGAACTTGTTTCTGTCGAACGGTTCGCCTATCTTTCTGAATAGGCTGTCCGGCATGATCATCATCCAGTGTCTGTAGGGATGCGCATGAAATATCATGCATCCGTGATCATGGGCGAGAACTATTATATCTTCAATGCTGCCGTATCCGAAATCCGGACCCAGATCTATCAGGAACTCCCTTGTCACGTTATAGATCAGATAGTCGTTGTAGCATCCCTTTACGGCGATTTCCATACCGTTAAGAACATCCAGCTTGTCTCCCGCTGCCTCTTTCAGTTTCCAGTAACCGTTCATGTAGTAATCCGCAAGTTCGTACCTGTTCATGTTCAGCAGGTTCCTTCTGAGAAGGACTCCCGGATTCCAGTGATTGGTCAGGTTCACGCCGGTATAGCCTCTTTCGGTGAATGCCGCTACGAGCTGCTCCGCGTCGGCGCTGGCACAGGGACTGACGTCTTTGGAATGCAGGTGCATCTCATATTTGTACATCTTCCGTCACTCCCCCGCATATCAGTCTGTATTTCTCGCTGCGCAGTATGCGCAGAAGATCGCTGTTGTCGCGGATCCTTTCTTCTGTTTCGATGCCACCGCCGACTTTATCGCAGGACCTGGAGAATCCCGACCCGGATATTACCGGGGTCTTATAGTGATCGACCCATCTCCTCGCAAGGAAATGGTTTGCCCTGTCTGCGTCATGCTCGATGTAAAGCTCCAGTCCGTCGATCCTTGCCTGCCTGTCTGTATGGGAATATCGCATCTGATATATCTCTTCAAAAACACGGCTGTAGGGCATGAAGGGATGAGCCTGATAGATTAGGACATCGCCCCTCTGGTGCATCCTCTTGATTATATCGGGAGTGGATTTCAGAGCGTAAATGCAGAGATAGTCGAACTCCTCGAGATATTCCCTGTCGACTCCGAAGAAAAGGTACTCGTTGACGCAATGCCTGAAAGTAACCTCAGCACCGAGAAACACGTCAAGATCGTTCCCAGCCTTGTCTTTAAGTTCTTCATAGGCACTGATGAATTCATCGACGAGTTCTTCGGGAGATTTGTAGATATAGTCGTCTCGTTTGAACGGGATATACCCCCATGGATTGGTAAGAACTATTCCGGTATACCCGGCCTCAATATATGCCTCGACGACACGCCCCGCATCTGGAGAGTCCTGATATTTCGGAGCGAAAGAAGAAGTCTGGACATGAAGATCGTATTTATACATGGGTTGATACGCCTCCGGACAGTATATGAAAGGTCTGGGACCTGATGGAACAAGAAATGAAGAACAGTATATTGGAAAGAATCACCGGACTGTACGCATCAGCGACTGTCTCACCCTGCGGTAATCCGGAAACACGGACTCGATGAGGGAATAGAATTCAGTACCGTGATTTTTGTGTCTGATGTGGGCAAGTTCGTGAACGATCACGTAGTCTATCTCTTCGGTCGTGCAGTTCATAAGATAGCACGAGAAGCAGACAGAATCCTTGCGGCTGCAGCTCCCGAACCTGGTCTTCGCGGAAGTGATCCGTATGCCGGCAGGAAAAAGCCCTGTCTTTTCGGTCCAGTATCCGACTCTGGGAACGATATACTCACGTGCTTTGCGCTTCAGTTCATCCACGGTCTCATCGGAAAAAGGCCCGAAAACGTTTCTTTTGGAATCCGTCTCAGAGATCTTTTTTGTTATCCAGTCGGAGTGAGCAAAAACGAACTCTCTCAGTACATTTTCCTTGATTCCGAGCGGAGCCCTTACCGTAACTTTCCTGTCTCTGCCGACGGTGAGCGACACGGTCCTTCTCGGCGAGAAGACAACTTCGGCGTCAAACGGACCGAAACTGATTATTTTGGACATAAGCCGGTCTGAATCATTCAGAGACAGAAAGAGACTCGAAGGCCTCCCTGACGTTCTTGTACATATAAAGCGAACCTAGAGCGGCGACGACTCCGCCGTCAGCTCTGGCGCACTCAAGAGCGCATGAAGCTGCCGAAACGGCATCCGCGCAGTCCTGTGCGTCGACTCCGAACGAACGGAATGTTTCGGCGAGATTCTTCGCGGGAAGCGATCTCGGATTATCAGGAGTAAGAGTAAAGACTTTCTTTACTGATTCAGACAGAATCTTCGCGGCTCCCCTGTAATCCTTGTCGCTCATGATCCCCATGACGAGATATATGTTCTTGTCGGGGAAATACTGCTTAAGGCTCTCATTTACCGCCTTGATCCCGTGGGGATTGTGGCATCCGTCCATAACGATATAAGGATCTTTGGAAATGACCTCGAATCTGTCGGGCCATTTAACGCCTGCGAGTCCGCGTCTGACATTTTCGTCGTTTATACCGTTTATGCTCTCGCTTAGTACGTCGCAGGCCTCAAGCACGAGGGCGAGGTTTCTGGCCTGATACAGGCCCGCAAGAGGAACGAATACATTCTTATGTGACTTGTACGATATCTCCGTGCCGTCGGGGCCTGAACGGACGAGCTCAACGGATTTGAAATCCGGCATCCCGAAACTGCATGAATTCTTTTTTGAACGGCTCTTGATGACTCTTGCCGCTTCCCTGTTGTCTCCGTAGAACAGAACAGGACATCCTTTCTTGATTATGCCAGCCTTCGCCTGTGCTATCTCCCTGTATGTTCCTCCGAGCTCTTTAACGTGATCGAGCCCGATAGCGCATATGACAGAAAGCACCGGATCCTCTATTACATTCGTGGAGTCGAGCTCTCCTCCCATGCCGACCTCCAGAACGACATAATCGCAATTTTTCCTTTTGAAATACTCGAACGCGACTACAGTGATTAGTTCGAACTCGGTTGGTCTGTCGTCCATCGACTCTGCGTACGGTCTGATAAATGACACGATATCCCTCAGGTCGTCGTTGTCAATGTTTCTGTTGTCGAACTGGATGCGCTCGTTGAAAGTCATGATGTACGGGGAAGTGTAAAGGCCCGTCCTGTATCCGGCTTCCCTGAGGATATTGGACATCATGCAGGAGAAGGATCCTTTTCCGTTCGTGCCCGCCACATGGATGAACTTCATACCCTTCTGCGGATTGCCGATCTTCTCCAGCAGTTCTCTGGTCCTTTCCAGGCCGGGCTTAGAACCTCTCCAGCTTACAGAATGTATATATTTCAAGGTTTCCTCGTATGTCATTTGTCTTTTCCTCCGCCAGATTCAGTTGAGATGCCGGGAACGATGCCTTTTTTCATAATGAGTGAGATCGCAAGGAATTCAAGTGTTCCAACAACTAAAGAAATTCCGAGGCCGATTGCGATCCCGAACGAGGGCATGCCGAGAAACAGGATCTTTGCAATGGATTTTATCGCTACCTGTCCCAACAGATGACCTGTCAGAGAGGCGGCAAAATACTGCAGCGGTCCGTGCTTTTTGATGATAAACTTCGATACAAGGCCGGCACAGAGTCCGACAGTGGCGGCACCGACCGTTATAAGCGGGATCACAGCAGGGTTCGTGGAGCAGAGACAGCTGATAACATCGGCCAGCGCTCCGCAGACGGCACCCGCGGCCGGACCGTAGAGTATGCCCGCGAGAAGTATAGGCATGTTCTCGAAGGTCACCCTGTAGTATACGTTGAATGTGAAGAAATTCTTGCACAGTATGCCTATCACGACGCTGAGAGCCGTAAGGAGAGCAACGCTCGTAAGCGTCCGGATGTGTCTGAGCGAAGAATCCGCTTTGCCGTTTTCCGACATAATAATAAAAACCTCCTTTATGACAGGGTCGGTGATCTCTACAGCCACATAAAGGAGGAAAACCGCCTTATATGCAACAGCGGGATGCAGGAACTGAACCGCAGGCCGATGAGCCAATTCGTCCCGAAGGCAAACTCCCCGTCCTTCAGGCACTATCGCACAGTTCCCTACTCTGTTTTTTTTAATAGATAATTCCCGGATCAGAACTTCAGATAAGAATAAATCATATTACGGAACGGTATACAGCCGGCTTCCAAAGAGCAGCCGCTAATAAGCCGTGGGATAGTTCCGGCATCAGTCTGTATCCCTACGGTCGCTCTTCATGAGCATGTTGAGCTCCTGAAGAAAAGTGTTTACGTCCTTGAACTCTCTGTAAACCGAAGCGAATCTAACGTAGGCGACCTCATCGGCGGCTCTGAGATGCTTCATGACGAGTTCTCCGATCTCGGAGGAAGTGATCTCCCTCTTGAGAGAATTCTGAATCTCGCTTTCTATTGAGGAAACGATCTCCTCTGCGTTGACCGGTCTCTTCTGGCAGGCTTTTAGTATTCCGTTGAGAAGCTTCGAACGGTCGAAGATCTCCTTGTTGCCGTTCTTCTTTATGACTATCGTCTGTATGGAATCGATGATCTCATATGTAGTGAATCTCTTCTGGCACTTCAGGCACTCTCTTCTGCGCCTGATGCTGGACCCGTCCTCAACGGGCCTCGAATCGATGACCTTGCTCTCGGTATAACCGCAGACAGGACATTTCACGTATATCGCTCCCCTTTATAGATGAAGTTGATCCGACGTGAAAATTATACCAAAAATCAGCGCGAATGTAAACACGGATGACAGAGTCACCGTGATTTTTCCAATTATCGAAACAAAATAAAAACGAATCGGACATAAAATCTGCCGCGCCGGAGAGACCGGCGCGGCAGGTGTATAACAAATCAGATCAGTCTTTGCGCACGGGACGTTTGATAGGATCGCTTTCGGCACTGCTCCCCTCAGTCCTGATTATTCCGAAATTCATCGGGACATTGTTGAGTGTGAGATTGCTGACTGAATAACACAGGGGATGGAAGCAGGCAACGCCGGCAATATTGTCAAGCGTACGTACGGTGATATTTGCCGGAGCCTTCATCATAGTTCCGGTGTGTGACCCCACACCGTCATCGAAAGCGGGCCATTCAGGAATATCAGATCCGGTTGCAACCTTCCAGAATCCGTTCTCATCCTTCTCTTCGGGTTCATTGATGAAGAATTTCGTTCCCTTCATGTTGTCCCTAAGGTATCCTGCGGGAATGTTGACCTCATTTTCCTTGTATTTTTCCATATCGGATTCGTTCCATCCGCAGAGCATCGGAGCGAGAAGAAGCGGACCGTACTTGACTGTCCATCCGCCGTCGCGGAATTCCGGATAGTGACCTATGGGCATGTTCACGCTGTATGATCTGGTGCGGGGCACGCTGGCCTGAACATGCTCGGAGAAAGAACACTTATCCTTTATGGTGTAATAGGGGATCCTGAATTCGAGAGGAATGTCATACGCACATGTTACAGTTACATTGGCATTGTACATCGCGGGATACTCCGAGATGATCCTGACTATAATGTCGCTCTTCCCGTCGAAAAGTGTATATGTGCCGGGCACAGGGTAGTTTATGCGGATCATAGAATTCCCGTTTTCATCGGTGACGAGCTGAACCGCATGCTGCGCGAACTCTATCATCGCCATTCCGCCGGTCTGGGTACAGCACCACCAGGCCTCCTCGACCTTGGTCCCGTATCCCTTTCCGTCGAAAGCGTAATTGCGGTGTCCGAAGCCGCCCGTAACGAACTGGTTGAAGAAAAGTCCGTTCAGCAAAGAATCTTCCGCCTGCATGAGATCGTACTCGTTTCCGAAAAGATCCCACCAGCGCAGGCAAAGGATGATGAAGTCCGCGATCGAGCACCCCTCAGTCCTGATGGATCGCGGAAAGCCCTCGCTCACGGAGCCGTCCGCATAGAGATTCTCGTAGATCTTCTCGCGGTAAGGCCTTACGATCTCCGCGTAGCTCATGTCTCCGCTGACTTTTGACATTTTGAGCAGAGCCCTGAGAACTGTCATCAGTCCATGTGAATGAGCGCCCTCATAAGGATTCAGAGATGCCTTTGCAATGGCAAAAGCGGCGTCGAGATACCTCTTGTCTCCAGTCATCTCATAATAATCCGCAAGTCCTTCCGCTACGCAGTCGCATTTGGAAATGACTTTGTCAAGGGAATGAGGATCCTTTTCGATCATGTCGGCCCAGCGTTCGCATTTTGTCCTGATCACTCGATATGCCTCAGCATCGCCGGTAAGTCTCAGATAAGGGAAGAAACGTCTTGAGAATGTATTGGAATCTGTATGAAGCATTATGCGGCGGAACAAGTCTTTCAGATATTTGTCGTCCGAATCCGGAAGCAAAGAGTGTGCTGCAGCGATGAACTCCACGGTCCTTCCTGTCAGATCAGATGTGCACTGATGGGCATGCCTTGTACGGTTCTTTGGATGCTCAAGGTCTATAAGCGAGAAATCAAGGTTGTCAAGAGGATAGGACATCAGTCTTTTCTCTGCCAGTCTGATCCTGAACTCAAACTGGGAAGTGGCAAGCTTGGGATTGAAATTATAAATCATGATTTGATTCTCCTGATTAAAAATTGAGTTTGTTACGGTCAGCGATTATTCAAGTCCATTTTATATGAACAGAGACTGTTTTGCAAGGCAAAAAACTGTCTTTGCGTTCATTTACCCGGAATGGTCAGGGCATAAATTCCGGGCGGCATCTGCAGCTAGTCCTGCCGTCCCTTTGCAGCTAGTCCTGCCGTCCCTTCTCGTTGACACCGTCTTTTAAAAGTGATAGAATTAAACTGTATTAATATTGATCAAGGTGGTTTGAATGGAACTTCATTCTGATACCGGTCTTACAAGACAGGAGATCGAAAAGCTGGTCGCGGATTCCCTTGAAGGCAGGGATATAAGAAAGATGCTGATAATACCGCCCGACTACACAAGGATGTATTCAGGTGCCGGCATCATCACGAACATAATTTACGGCCTTATGAAAGACAGATGCGATATCGACATCATGCCCGCGCTAGGCACCCATGAAAAGATGACTGAGGAGGAGTGTCGCGCCTTTTTCGGAGAGGAAATACCTTTCAGCAGGATAATCGTGCACAACTGGAGGAAGGATGTAGTCAAGATCGGCGAAGTTCCGGCCGAATTCGTCTCTGAGGTATCGGACGGTCTTGTCAATGAAAAGATCGACGTGGAGGTGAACAGAAGACTTCTTGACAGCTCTTACGATCTCATCGTCTCCGTCGGTCAGGTAGTTCCTCACGAAGTCGTGGGCATGGCGAACTACTCCAAGAACATTTTCGTCGGATGCGGCGGAAGCAGCATGATTAACAGCTCGCACATGCTCGGCGCGTTCTACGGTATGGAGAGGATCATGGGGAGGGATTTTTCCCCTGTAAGGAAAGTGTTCGACTACGCGGAGGAGCATTTTCTCAAGGACATACCGCTCATGTATATCCTCACCGTAACGACGAACAAGGATGATGTTACAAACATACACAGCATATACACCGGAAGGTGCCGCAAAAACTTTGAGTGCGCGGTCTCTGACAGTCAGAAATACAATCTGACGTACATGGATTCACCGATAAAGAAGGCCGTGGTTTTCCTTGACCCGAGAGAATTCAAGAGCACCTGGCTCGGGAACAAGGCCATCTACCGTACCAGGATGGCAATAGCAGACGGAGGCGATCTCATTATCCTCGCGCCCGGCGTAAAAAAATTCGGCGAAGACGAAGAGAACGACAGGCTCATTAGGAAATACGGATATGTCGGCCGGGAGAGGATACTCGAACTG
>JAGDBK010000091.1 GCA_017959065.1 Clostridia bacterium
AAAATTCGGCGAAGACGAAGAGAACGACAGGCTCATTAGGAAATACGGATATGTCGGCCGGGAGAGGATACTCGAACTGGTAAAGGAGAACGACGATCTGAAAGAGAATCTTTCGGTAGCGGCGCATCTCATACACGGATCGTCCGACGGCAGGTTCAGGATAACTTATGCGACCGAGCTTCTGACCGAGGATGAGGTAAGAGGAGCCGCGTTCGATTATATGCCGTATTCCGAAGCGGTAAAAGTATACGATCCCGGAAAGCTCAGTGACGGCTACAACACTCTCGAAAACGGCGAAACTGTATTTTACATAAGCAATCCTGCTCTCGGTCTCTGGTCCTGCAACGGAAGAAAGGATAATAAATGACTTTAAAGACGATAGATCTCCACACCCACACGGTATACAGCGACGGATCCATGACTCCGAGAGAACTGGTCCGCCACGCCAGCGAGAGCGGTCTTTCCGCAGTCGCGGTATCAGACCACGATTCGGTCGGTGGTGTAAGCGAGGCAGTTGCCGCCGGGAAGGAATTCGGGATAGAGGTAGTCCCAGCGATAGAACTTTCCGTAAAGAGCGACACCGAGACGCACATCCTCGGTTACTATATAGACACATCGAACGCAGAACTCGATCAAAAGCTCAAAGAAGTAAAGAAAGTACGCGCGAGAAGAAACGAGGAGACCAGCGAACTTCTTGCGAAAGCCGGATTCGACGTGAAGGTCAGCGAGGCGGAAGCTCTCGCCCCGGGCGGACTAGTGGGCAGAGCGCATTTTGCCAGGGTCATGGTTAACAAAGGTTACGTGCCTTCCGTAAAATATGCTTTTGACGAATATCTCGCGAACGGACGGCCCTGCTATTCCGATACGCAGTGCCTCACTCCCGAGGAAGGCGTCAGCCTAATCAAATCCGCGGGAGGAGGAGCTTTCGTAGCTCACCTGCATCTGATACGCCTTGAGGACGCACCGCTTCGCGTTTTTCTCGACCGTCTCAAGGGTTACGGTCTTGACGGGATAGAGGGGTATTATACCGAATACACTCCCGAAATGCAGGACAAATATCAGAAAATGGCTTCCGAGATGGGACTGATGATCTCCGGAGGTACAGATTTCCACGGGAAGATGAAGCCGCACATCTCTATAGGCAAGGGACTAGGAAACATGAGCATCCCCTACTCGGTTCTGGAGAAGATCAAGGAGCGTTTTGCCTGACCTGAACCGTCTCCGCTTCGTTATTCAATATTGATAATTTATAGAATAATACTGAAAGGCTAAAGAACATGAAGAAATCTGACATCGGTCTTATCGGACTCGCCGTCATGGGCGAAAACCTTGTCATGAACATGGAGAGCCACGGCTTTACCGTCTCCGTATTCAACAGGACGACTGAAAAGGTCACAAATTTCGTCGAAGGGAGGGCAAAAGGTAAAAACATCGTCGGAACATACTCTCTCGAGGAGCTGGTCGCTTCGCTGGAGAAGCCCAGAAAAATCATGCTCATGATCAAGGCCGGAGAAGCGGTTGACGGAATGATCGACAAGCTCGTTCCTCTTCTCGAACCCGGAGACATCATCATAGACGGCGGAAACTCTCATTTCCCGGATACATCCAGAAGGACCGCATACGTTGAGTCCAAAGGTCTCCTTTATGTTGGTACCGGAGTCTCGGGAGGAGAGGAAGGAGCGCTGCGCGGACCGAGCCTCATGCCGGGCGGATCTCCCGCGGCGTGGCCGTCTGTCAGGCCGATATTCCAGGCGATCTGCGCAAAGACCGAAGACGGATCCCCCTGCTGCGACTGGGTAGGTGAGAACGGCGCGGGACATTTCGTAAAGATGGTGCACAACGGTATCGAATACGGCGACATGCAGCTGATATGCGAATCATACCAGCTTATGAGAGACCTGCTCGGCCTTTCCCCGGACGAGATGCACGGAATTTTCGAGGAATTCAACAAGGGCGACCTCGACAGCTACCTCATCCAGATCACCCGCGACATCCTCGCGTTCAAGGACGAGGACGGCTCTCCGATAATCGACAGGATACTTGACACAGCCGGTCAGAAAGGCACCGGAAAATGGACCGTCATCTCCGCACTTGACGAAGGGATCCCCCTCACTCTGATCGGCGAGGCGGTGTTCTCCAGATGTCTCAGCGCGATGAAGGAAGAACGCGTATCTGCTTCGAAAAAACTACACGGACCCGAAAAGTCGTTCGAAGGATCGCGCGAGGCATTCATCGAAGATATTAAGAACGCACTTTTCGCTTCTAAGATAGTGTCCTATGCGCAGGGTTATTCGCTTATGAGGTCCGCAGCCTCAGCGTACGGCTGGAATCTCAACTACGGCGGGATCGCCCTTATGTGGAGAGGCGGATGCATCATCAGAAGCAGATTCCTCGGCAAGATAAAGGAAGCGTTCGACGAGGATCCTTCCCTTCCCAATCTCATGCTGGCACCGTTCTTCACCGAAAAGCTTGAGAAAGCACAGGAAGGATGGAGACGGGTCTGCGCCGCGGCGGTTATGAACGGCATCCCAGTACCGGCAATGAGCACTGCTCTTTCGTACTATGACGGATACCGCACTGAGAACCTTCCCGCAAATCTTCTCCAGGCCCAGAGAGACTATTTCGGCGCCCATACATACGAGCGCACCGACGCACCGCGCGGAACCTTCTTCCATACCAACTGGACCGGCACCGGCGGAAACACAGCCGCCACCAATTACACTGTCTGATTCAAGAAAGGACGGAAACAATGATAAAGCTTAAAGAGAACTGCAGATATTCCCTGCTCGTCCCTACCAGCATGGGAGTAAGGATCACTCCCGAAAACGGCCAGCCGGTCTATTCAAGCGATGTATTCCGTATGCAGGCTACAAGCGCAGAGACTAACGTCGCAAGCATATCATCTTATCTCGGTCTGCCAGTTAAGGTGCTCACCGCTTTCGTTGAAGGAAGCCCCATAGCCGCGTTCATAAAAGCCAACCTGAGATCCCGCGGGATGGACTTCGAGGCAAAAGAAGTACCTCAGGGAGGTCCCTGGGGCTACAGGCATCAGTTCAACATAGCAGACAGCGGATACGGAAACAGAGGGCCCAGGGTCCACAATGACAGGGCCGGAGAGGTCGGACGCACTCTTTCAGCGGAAGATTTCGATCTTGACCGTATATTCGGACTTGAAGGCGTTCAGATCATCCACATTTCAGGTCTGATAGGCGCTCTTTCGGAACAGACCAGCAGATTCTGCCTCGAACTTGCCAGGACAGCCAAAAAATACGGTACGGCAGTATCATTCGATCTGAACTACCGTGCATCATTCTGGAAGGGCCGCGAGGATGAGCTCCGCTCCATATTCTCCGAGATCGCCGGACTATCCGATATACTCATAGGAAATGAAGAGGACTTTCAGCTTGCGCTCGGTGTCAAAGGGCCGGAAGCCGGAGGGACCGGGATAGCTTCCAAGATAGACAGCTTCAAGGATATGACCCGCGAGGTCAAGAAAGCTTTTCCCAACGCCAGCGTATTCGCCACGACGCTGAGAGAAGTGGTAAATGTAAACACGCATCTCTGGGGTGCCATCACTCTTGTCGATGACGAATGGTTCATCGAACAGCCGCGTCAGATCGGTGTCCTTGACAGGATAGGCGGCGGAGACGGTTTCGTCGGAGGTCTTCTCTACGCCATGCTGCGCGGGTGGGAGCCGTCCGAATGGGTCAAATTCGGATGGGCGACCGGCGCGATGGCAACGACGTTCCTTACTGACTACGCGCAGCCCGCTGATGAGGAGCAGGTCTGGAGCATCTGGGGCGGAAACGCAAGGGTCAAGAGATAATATTCCGATCATTCCGGATAATTTACCATATTTTTTACGGGCAGGTCTGTTAGAATCCTGCCCGTCTTTTTAAGATGAAAACACTACCTAACGAGTCCGTTTTTTAAATGATTAGAATATCGGAGGGATTTAAGTTGAGGTTGAATGCTTTAAAACTGACGTTCAGAGACAATAAGATCAAAATCAGGCTTCTGGCTCTGGCTCTGACAGCATCGCTGATCCTGTGCGGCTGTTCCCATCAGTCCGGCAGCGAAGCGGGACATTCCGTCACCGGAGAAACCGGAGACCCGGAAACGATGACCGGTCCCGGATCTTCTGACGTACCGGATGAAAGCGGCGTAAGGTTCTCCGAAGTGAGCAGCGTCCTTGGAGCGAACGGTCTATATACGAACATCAACTCCTGGAGCGACGAAGGCGCCGCGTGGCACGGAGGCCAGCAGACGAGGATATGCAGGACCGAAAGAGGCATCTATACGGCCTTTGCGAAAGAATTCGGAGACGACGATGACCAGCAGAAATTCTATGTGGCCAGAACCGACAGCGACGGGACTTCCAAGATCCTGTATTACGGACAGTTCACCAACGACGGAGGAGAGATCACCGTCAACATCGGACATGACACCGTTACAGGAAATATCATCGCTACGGCTACCACGCAAAGGATCCACGAGGCATACGTTTTTGACGCCGAGACAGACGAGATGACAGCATATAAAACGAAGCCTGTTTTTTCTTCCGGAAAAGAACCTTCATACAGCCAGGTGATGTACGACTTTGAAAACAGGAAGATCTATGTCTTCAGCATCTGCGGTTCCGGGACGAAAGCAGACACGGTCGGCGATTTTCTGCTCGAATGGATGACGTTCGATCTGGAGACGAGATCATGGTCCGAAAGCAGCGTTTATTCCTGGACGAAGGATATCGGCAGGCACGCATACATGTATCCGTTCCCGGACGGAAACGGAGGAGCTTACATAGTAGCCATGAGGAACGAGTATGCCGTCTACGCGGCGGACCGGTTCTCCATGGCCGTTACAACAAGAACCTACATCTGGGACAGGCTCGACCTTTTCCACATACCCGACATGACCACTTCCGACGGAGTAGAATATGTTATGGTCCAGGAAGAAGACGACTCGCTCGGAGACGAGGGCATCTGGACCAACACGCAGATCAATCTGTACGGTGAAGCATATATAGACTCTGACGGATATATTCACATAACCTACCGAAAATATCTGCTGGATTACACGCACTCCAATACCGATTATGACAACAAGCTTGAATTCCGTCACGCAGTTTATGACGGTCTCACCTGTGTCTTCAATGAAAAACTCGATCTGAAGAGGGACGACTACGAAAGGTACAGGCCGATGGTAAGACAGAGCACTGACGGTTCACTTCACCTGATCGTAGCCACTCTGTCCGACAAGGATGCAAAAAATATCGAAATGGATATCTACAGTGCCGAAGACAGCCTAGGCAGGAGCTGGAAATTTGAAAAGACCGTCCTTCTCGACGAAGGCGTAACTACGGACTCGCTGACTCTGACCGCGGTAAGGGAGGGCTCTGTCCAGGACGGCATAATAAGCGGATTCGTTTACGGGTACTACGGTTTCGTTTCGACGGCATATGTTTTCAATATGGACCTTAATGATTACAGCGTTACGAATCTGACCGACATCCTTGACGGCTACAGGATCAAGATAGACGATAAAAGCGATAAAAGGATACCCTGCGCCGAACACCAGCCGATAATGGTAAGGACCGAAAAAGCGCTATATGCCGCGCTGGTCTACAACTTCGATCACGATGAGGACAAAGACTGGTTCCATATCGTCAGGATCGACGAGGAAGGCAATGCGGCGCTGCTTTACACAGACTGCTTCGATTCTAACCTTCAGACCAGATATCTGACGATGTATATGGGTACTGACGGACTGATATACGTGTGTCCCCCCACGGGAAATACAGTTTACACCATCGATCCCCAAACAGATGAAATCACACTGCGCACTCTTTCCATTCTGGCTCCGACAGGACTGAATCAGATCCCCCAGCAGGTCGATATGGTTTTCGGTCCCGCGGGGGAAGTCGATTACATATTCACTACGACCAGAACGAATTTCTTCGGGATCAGCAGAAAAACTTACGACGCCGAAGAGTTCAAGATACCGCTAAAGACGGAAAAGTACACGTTTGACAGCACGCCAGAATGCGGGTACACGAACATGTTTTATCTGAGAGACGGGCAGAACGGACTGTATATTGTCGGCACAAGGTTCATCAGGCAGGAAGAACTGGGAGGCAGGCTTGAATACAGAGGCTTCACGCAGTCAATCAACGATTCGGCGATGCTTTTCTATATTCCCGATCTGTCCGAAGGGAATGAGATAAGATGCATCGACATCCGGAAACCTTACGAAGATGAAGGTCACGAAGGGATCTGGTCCGAAGTTAAGGTCAACGACGCTTATCTCGACTCTGAAGGAAGACTGAACGTCATATATACTTATTATCTGAAAGACTTGGACGACGCGGACAGACGCGGCGCGGACTCGCTTACGGAAAGCAGTCTCAGACATATGATCTCTGTATACGAAAAAGGTGAACTGGTATCGAAAGATGAGATCGGTATAAATGGGATCAATAAAGACTGTTCGATCAGGATGACGGAATCCGCGGACGGAACGAAATATCTCGTCGAATGCAACCTTCTCACGACAGAAATGTGCCTGTCCTTACGCTGGAACATAATTCCCGAGGAAGACAGAGCAAAGATAAAAGTCTTCCGCAAAGACGGTGATGGATGGGTTCCGGCCGCTGAAATGATCCTCGGGGAATTCGCCGCGGAAGGGATGTACCTGAGTTCACCGCGAAACGGCTCAGCACACGGCGGTACGGCTGACGTTCTAGTATTCGGTTCCGACAAGGATGTGCACTATCTGAGCATCGAATTCGAATGATACGGTAATATGTCACTTAATGCATGGCTAAGGCCCCGGAAGAGCTCTTCCGGGGCCTTTTAAAGATGAATGACAGGTTGTACAGATCTACAGGATCGTAATGTCCCAGATCTTCATGCCGTTTGATGAGCTGACGCAGGTGAGCCTTATCACATTGCTGTACTGCCTTGAAGCGGCCCAGCTGGAAAGATCCACGCGGCATACGACGTCGCAGGTGAAGTTTCCTCCGCCTATATCCAGAACATTGTCGACCTTCAGTTCTTTGTATGATATATTCATCAAAGGAGAATTCCATTTGATAGCGGAATATGACGACGAGATAGTCGTATATGCGGGAGACGAAGGATAAATATAATTCAGGAGCTCCTGGTAATTGTTTTCGACGTTCTGATAACCGTATGCGGTATAAACAATATACTGTTTGACGGCTGAAAGAACAAAATCGGAGTCATAAGTAAAACCGGGGCTGCTCGCGTAATATGTTGACTCTTCCCCTGTCTCGTCGGTAAACCTGATTATGTCCAGCGTTTTTCCGTCTAGTTCCGCGCTGATATCTTCCGGTTCTTCATAAAGGCCGGTGACGGAATAGAGGTCAAATCTTCTCGTATTACCGAAGGCAGAATCATATTTCCTGTAATCTTCAGGCACTACGGAAGAAGCAGACAGATAAGGTTCGTCAGCTGCAACGCCGTTGACCCAGAGCGATGCTCCCGAGGGGACATAGACGGTGAGGGAGTGCATGAGCTCATCGGGATACCCGAACAAAACGCTGTTCCCTTTGCTCTCTTTTTTCAGCTCGATACCGAGGTATTCGACGGAAAGATCCGGATAGGATGTCATATTGCGGAACAGATACCGGCTCTCTGTCGGGATACCCTGTCTTCCCTCTTCAAAAACGGTGAGTCCGGAATACGGCTCCTCTGATTCTGCTTCACCGGCTTCAACCGTGATACCGTTAACCTTAAGGACAGCACCTGAAGGAACTGATACGCTGATCTTTGACAGCTCGACTCCTGTAAACAGATACTCGTAATCGCTTCTGCTGTCCGGCGTGAGTCTGTAGTCCTCTCTCACGGCAATGACTTCCGGAGGACTGAAGAATCCGTCGATCTCATATCTGACAAGCTTAAGGCCGTCAGCTGAACTGTCATACGGGTTGAAATCCGAGAACTTTATCTTCCCGATCCTGGCTTTTTCAAAACTTGACGCTCTCATCCCGTTGACCGTTATAAGCAGATCGTCAAGGGCGATAACCGTAAGAGTATGCGTTTCGGTCGAATAGAAATCATCGGAGACATTTATCTTCTTCAGCTTCCATCCGTTCATGCCGAATCCAAGTCCGTCCCCTTCCTCAAGATAGGCTGTATAAACGGGATTGCCGTCAGCCAGTACCGTAAAGACAGGGGCATCTGCCGTATGCTCTCCGGCTTTTCTGCTGTATGTGATGGTCTTCCCCCTGATCTTCATATCAAAGAGACTGTCCAGAGTATCCTTGCCGATACCGCGTGCGGATGCGTCATCCGAAAGAAGCTCATAGGTGGAATCCTCTGAGATAAGACTGCCGATCTCACCTTCCGGAAGCGATCTTTCGTACGCCGCGAGAAACATCCACAGCACCGAAAGAACCACAATAATGATCACCGCAAGAATAATGGTATATATCAGCAGTCCCTTTCTGAATCCGGAACCTTTTGAAGGAGCATGATCATCCGAAGCGGATTTTACCTTATTTTCAGCTTCGCGTCCGGTCCTGCCGGTTTTTGTGCTGACGGGATCGATCGAAATGTTCGTGCCTCTTATCTTAATCGGCATGTCCGTCTTCCTCCTTAAGCACCAGGAATGAAGTGGCTATAACCCTTTCTCCGAAGATATAGGCGCTGTTAGTCAGGTATTCGCCGTCACAGACCATTATCGAAGAAGAACCGCCGTCAAGATTAGATGCGTTCACGGCACCGTATTCGAGCATTATGTCGACAAGATCGTCATAAGTGGACCCGAGACTGTCTATCTGCCTGCCGTTGAGGACGAGCAGAAGCACCGCGCCGTCAGCTCTCTGTCCTATTGCGGTACGCGGGTTCAGGCCGCCTCCGAGCGAATGTGTCGAATTGCAGGGGTTTCCGTTAATTATGAGAGCGGGTCCGAAGGTGACAGCGTCCCTGATCTTTGCAGCCTTGGCTTCAGACGCGTTCATCCTACCGACATGAAGGATGTTGTCGGAATCGAAACCGACGATGTCATAAGCGTGATCGGGTCCGAGATTCGTCCATTTGATCTCACCGCCGATGATCACCATTCCGTCGGGAATTCCGCCTGTGCCCTGGCCATTGGCGTCTTCGAAGCCTCCTGCGTTTATGCCTGCGTATGCGTCGTATTTTTCGATCATCTGCATTACTGTCAGACCTTTGGAACCGGTGCCGTAACTGTCCGGAACTCCGACTATGACTCTAGACGGATCGGAAACGATCATCATCTTCCCGTAGAATGTCTTTCCCCTGATGTCTACTATCTCGAAATCCTTGCTTTCATTATCGACCGTGTCGCCGCCGTGTTCATGCTGACCGCTTTCGGCGGAAGAATGTTCGTACTCGGGATCTTTGATCTTTTCGGGAATATTGATCAGCGATGTATCTGTTCTGTCATCTGAAACATTCGTAACATAGAAAGAATCTATCTCCTCCTGCGAATAATAAATGTTCGCAAGAAACTTGACCGCGCTCGTCTCCCTTACTGAAAAAGCAAACAGCTTGCCCGCGGTGGGCGACGGGCCTCTTGTTATGACGAACATGCCCGCAAGCAAAAATATCAGGACCATCAAGACCGTTACTCCCAGGACGCAAAGGACCCGGAGAATGAACCTGCCTGCCTTGTTTTTCACGTAACCTCTCCTTTCAAGTTTAAGAGGAAAACAAAAAAGAAAAGCACCTGCGGCAAAGCAAGTGCGATTTCTGGAGCTGCTACCCGGATTTGAACCGGGGACCTCGTCCTTACCAAGGACGCGCTCTACCAACTGAGCCATAGCAGCATCATGCGACAGAAGATATTATACCCAAACGCACATGCTTTGTCAAGTAAAAAATCAAAAATGAAAAGTTATTAAACGCATTCAGGAACTCAGAGAAACGGAGAAAAGGAACTGCTGCTGATATGAGACGCCCGGAACCGGTGGCTGAGGTCAAATACGGACCGCAGCCACCGCGTTCAGAAGAATTTTTTGTTAATTATATTATAACTTCCACTTCGTGCACATTATGCAGGGTCTGTAATCCTCCATCCCATTTTCGTCCACGTAGATCTGATAATAGATCGTAGCGAGTGACCCGTCCGGAAGTTCAACGGTAGACGGCTGGCCCAGATCATAGTCGATCCCGTTCGGATTGATCGCATATTCCCTGCTCCATGTCCTGCCGTTGTCCTGGCTTATGAGTGCGAACTGTCCCTTCACTTTTCCCACTCTGCGGCTGACAGTCAGTATCAGAGCACCTGACGAATGGACAAGGAAGTGAGGAGGAGAACCCGGGATATGAGTCAGATTCCACGGGCCCCATGTTCTTCCGTCGTCATCGGATCTTGACGTGAATACCGTGAAATCGTTTTCAAAACCTATCTCATTCTCAGCCCTTCCGCCGGCTAAAAGGCTGCCGTCAGGGAGTTTTACAGCATATGTCTCGCCGACATTTCTGCAGAATCTTCTGTCCGGCATGAGAGTGTCACCTCTGTATTCCCATGTATACCCTCCGTCTTTTGTTCCTATGACCGTTATCGGACGGTCTTTGCGGTCTTTGCCGACACGAGATTTATAAAGCTTCTCGGCCCATTCATCCCATGTATCAGCTGTAATACGGGCATCCATATCGGTCTTGTTTTTCAGTCTCTCGACCGTGAGAGAACCGTCGTAATAATAATCGCATCCGATTATTACAGCTTCGCTGTCGCTGAGTCTTGTGGCGCCGAGAACGTTCATTATCGGAATCTTTACGGGTTCGCTCCATGTAAAGCCGTAGTCCTCGGATACTATAACGTAGGAACCGCCGACGAGCATCTCCGGAGGGATAAGATCATAGCAGTCTACCATCGCCGCGCGCAGATCCCCGAGAGGACTGCCTGTCTGGCCCCATATCGTATCGTTCAGCCTGTTGTAATACTCGAAATAATTCAGGTCAGCAGGTTTGCTAGCATAAGACAGGATGATCCTCCCTTTGCCCATATAGCAGATCCCCGCGTCCATCTCCTCGCAGAACGTATCGACCATTACAATGGGATGAGACCAGGTTATTCCCCCGTCTCTGCTTATGTACATTGCGAGCTTGCCGAACGGACACGCGTGAGCGGTGCGGAAAGCTGCCGACACGGCGTATATGACACCGTTTTCATCCACGCAGGAAGCCGGCCAGGCGCAGTATCCGAAGAGATTGTCCTTCGGTCTGTAAACTATATGGTGTTCAAGACCTTCGGGAGTTTCGGAAGGCAGACGGAGCTCGTATCCGTCATAAACCGAATTTACGGTCGGCACGTGAAACCTTGCATCTTTGGGATCATAGCAGGTGCTCAATTTGAGTTCCTCCGCACAATTTATTTATAGTGTCCATTTTGTACACATGATACAGGGCTTGAAATCCGGATATTCGCAGTTCGGATCAACATATCTCTGATAGTAGATAGTCGCGAGCGAACCGTCTTTCAGTTCCTGCGTGGACGGCTGTCCGAGATCCCAGTTGAGTCCGTCGGGATTTATAGCGTACTCCTTGCACCATGTCTTTCCGTCGTCAAGACTGACGAGCGCGAACTGTCCCTTGACTTTTCCGACTCTGCGGCTGACGGTCAGTATCAGAGCGCCCGAGGAATGGACGAGAAAATGAGGAGGGGAACCAGGAACATGAGTGACGATCCACGGGGTCCAGGTCCTTCCGTCGTCATAAGACCTTGACGTGAAAACCGAGAAATCGTTTTCAAAACCGACCTCGTTCTCAGCCCTGGCACCGGCGATCAGCGATCCGTCAGGAAGTTTGCAGGCGTATGTCTCTCCGACATTGCTCCACTTGAATCCTTCCGGTTTCTGCGTGACGCCCCTGTATTCCCAGGTATACCCGCCGTCAGTGGTGGCATATATTTTTATGGACTGTTCCCTGCATTCCGTCCCTATACGGGATTTAAGCAGTTTCTCCGCCCATTCGTCCCATGTGTCGGCAGTTATCCGGGCTTCCATATCATTTTTGTTCTTAAGTCTTTCTATCGTCAGAGAACCGTCAAAGAAGTAATCGCTGCCGATAATTATCGCTTCTGTGTCGCTGAGCCTCGTAGCACCGAGAACGTTCATGATGGGTATCTTTACCGGTTCGCTCCACGAAAAGCCGTAGTCTTCGGATACCATGGCGTATGCGCCGCCGACGAGCATCTCTGGAGGAATCAGGTCATAGCAGTCGACCAGAGCTGCGCGGAGAGTCCCGTCCAGACTTCCGTCCGAACCCCATATGGTGTCCTTGAGTCTGTTGTAGTATTCGAAATAGTTGAAATCTCCCGGCTTGCTGCTGTAGGTGAGAATGATCCTTCCTTTTCCCATATAGCATATTCCGGCGTCCATCTCTTCGCAGAAGGTATCGACCATTACGATGGGATGAGACCATGTCAGCCCGCCGTCCCGGCTGATATACATCGCGAGTTTTCCGAAAGGACAGGCGTGAGAAGTGCGGAAAGCCGCTGAAACGGCATAGATAACGCCGTTTTCATCGATGCATGAAGACGGCCAGGCGCAGTATCCGAACAGGTTGTCTTTCGGTCTGTAAACGAAATGATGACTGCGGTTGTCAGGAGTCTCCGAAGGCAGCCGCAGCTCGTAGCCCGCGTAGACCGAGTTTTCTGTGGCAACATGGTATTTAGCGTCATTCGAATCATAATATACCGGCATTTTATATCCTCCCGTAAATCAGATAATTCATGCATCCGCCGTATTCAGGCCGGCTGCCTCTGCTATTATATCGCCGCTGGGTGAGGTCTCATACATTTTCTCAGAAAGCTTCTCTGTATATCTGTCGCAAGTCTCGTACTCGTCAATGAGTCTTCTGACCGAGGAATAGATATCCT